>JAGIXO010000083.1 GCA_026122915.1 Candidatus Electronema nielsenii
CTTGCAGGCGCGTTGGAATTGTGTATCCTTCAAGCAGGAGCAGGCATAAGGCGTGACAGATAGCTATAAACTCTTCGACACAGCACATGGCATACACAGTGGCAGATGGTAGCAGGTATCTGAGCTGCATAACCTTTGTACAAAGCTACGTGCTTGCCCTCTTTCTCTTCCTCCTCCTGCCAACGCTCTCTTGGGCTATGCCACCTGATGTTCTTGTCAAAGGCGTTGATGGTGAATTGCACCAGAACATCATCGCGAATCTCAAGATAGCCCAGCAGAAACAAGAGGCCAACCTCAGCGCAGGCCAGATGCGTCGCCTCCATAAGCAAGCTCCTGAGCAAATTGCTAACGCACTCACTCTCTTTGGTTATTACGCGGCAAAGGTGACAAATAACAACGGCAAAGGTGTGCTGGAGAAGAACGGCAGCAGGTGGTACGCGCTGTACGAGGTGGAGACAGGGCCAGCGGTACTGGTTGAGAGCTTGAGCATTGAGGTCACCGGGCCGGGTAAAGCGCATGAGGCGTTGAAGAATCTGGCAGCCAAATTCCCTCTTCAGCGCGGCGACCGGCTCAACGATGGTCGCTACGAAGCAGGCAAAAAACGCATCCTTAACCTTGCCTTGAGCAACGGCTATATCAGGGCGCGATTCACCGAAAGCAGGGTGGAAGTGCAGGCCAAGCAACACAAGGCCGCGATCCGCCTCTGTCTCGACTCTGGGCCGCTGCATGTCTTCGGTACAACAAGTAGCAGCCAGTACATCCTCAAGCCAGAGTTGCTGCAACACTATGTCTCCTATAAGCCGGGTGATGTCTATTCATTAGAGGCTTTGAATCGGCTCCAAAGTGACCTCTATTCCACCGGCTACTTTAGCCAAGTGACGGTAGAGCCAAAGCTCTTGCCACCAGAAGAGGAACAGCACGAAGTACCGGTGGAATTGCATCTTCAGCCTGCGCCCAAGAACCGCTACAGCCTTGGTGGTGGCTACGGCACAGATACCGGCGTGCGCGGCAATATCGGCTGGAAGAACCGCATGATCAACCGCCAAGGCCACCGGCCTTCGTTCAACGTCCAGTTAGCTGAGAAAGGCAGTCGTGCCGTTGGTGGCTATGAAATCCCTGTGCCGATTCTTGATTTGCGCTACGATACCATTGGCTTTGATACCCTGTATTCTGAAGAAAGCTGGGACGACACCGAGATCAGTCAGTACACTTTTGGCTCGACCATCAAGCACAATGGCCCTAAGTATCAGTTCGGTGCTGGGGTAGAGTATTTGCACGAGGCATATACGGTGGGCGGCAGGCAGGATGACAGCACTTGGCTACTCATGCCCAATGCCTTCTTGACGATGATTCTTGCTGAGAATCGAGTCAACACGGATCATGGGATTCGCGTCAGCGGGAGTATTCGAGGCGCACAGGCTCCGTACTTTGCCAGCACCAGCTTTTTTCAATTTCGCGTGGGTGGTAAGGCTATCCTGAGCGTGGCAGAGAAATGGCGCGTGATTGGTCGGGCGAGCTTTGGAGCAACCACAATGGAGTCGATTGATAAACTGCCACCTTCGTTACGTTTTTATGCTGGTGGTGATCAATCTGTGCGCGGCTATGGCTATAAGTCTCTCGGCCCAACTGACAACTCAGGCCGAGTAGTAGGCGGTCAGTATTTGACAGAGGGCAGCGTTGAGCTGGAACGCAAGCTCTTTGGTATCTGGAGCGCAGCGGTCTTTTATGATCTCGGTAATGCCTATGACACCATTGATGCCAACCTTCAGCAAGGTGTTGGCGTAGGTGTGCGCATGACCTTGCCCTTCGGTCAGATTCGCCTTGATCTTGCTGATGCTATCTCAGAAGAGGGCTTCTCGCTGCGTATTCATCTCACGCTGGGGGCGGATTTGTGACCGAGCCTGCTGAGAAACCAGAAGCAGGCAAGGCGCGTCGTCGATGCGGTAGGCTGCTGATGTGGTTAGCTCTGCTTGCGTTGCTGCCGCTTGCAGGGTTGGTCTTTCTCCTCAGCACCGAGACAGGTTTGCAGCTGCTCCTGCGTTCTGTAACTAACGTGACTGGGCCGCTTTTCTCTGCCGAGCAGGTTGAGGGTCGCTTGCTTGATAGCTGGCGTGTTGGCAAGATACGAGTGCAGATCAAGAACGCGGTGGATATCAGCTTAGACGAATTCACCTTCCATTGGCAGCCAAAAGCGCTCTTGGTCAACCGTGAGCTGCGCCTTGGTCGGATTACTGCGCGAGGGCTTACTGTTCATATTACTGAGTCAGTGAAGAAGGCAGAAACGAAAGCACGTCAGAAGCTCGTTCTCCCGAAGATTCGTCTGCCCATAGGTGTACGGATTGATGAGCTGCTTTTGCAGGACAGCCGGATTTTCCTACCCGGTAAAGCAAAGCCGCTACGGATCAACGAGGTGCTGCTTCAGGCTTCTGCCCGCGATGATCAAACAGAGATTACCCGAATCAAAGTAGATAGCCCGCAATATAGCGCAGACCTGCGGGGGAGAGTGCAGTGCAGCGGGAGCTGGCCTTTGCATCTTGGAGGAAGCTGGCGGGTAGCTGATCACGGTATCAACGAGTTGCGCGGCACCGTAGAGGCGCAGGGTGACGTGGATAAGGTGGCGGTGGCGGCAACGATGACTGCTCCGGTAAAAGTCACCTTGCAGGGACAGGTCACCAACCTCCTCAACGACTTGCATTGGCAAGCAGCAGCAAAGACCGGCCATTTCCAGCTCAGTGCTATCAAGGTGAATGTGCCAGTCGATGGCAACCTACGTCTTGTTGAGGCAACCGGCACGGTGAAGAGCTATAGCGGCGTGTTAGCGGCAGATATTCATCATGAGGGGTATCCTGCGGTGCAAGCAGAAGCCAAGGTGACAGCAAGCGATTATGCTGGTCTCAAGGTGGATTACTTGACAGTTAAGCAAGACGCTGCCGAGCTGACCTTGCGCGGCGATATGCACTGGAAAGGCGGCTTTTCGTGGCAAGCCGAGTTAGAGAGCAAGGAGCTGAATCCTGCCCTCGCTGCTGCTGCATGGCCGGGCAAGATCAGTGGCCTGCTTCGTAGCAGCGGTAGGTTGGCCGCAGGCACGCAGGAGCTTACAGTCAGTCTTGAAGGCATTGGCGGGGAGCTGCGCGGTCAGCCCTTTCAGCTCGATGGTACCTTGGCGTTGGCCGATAAAAGGCTGACCATCGACGCGCTTACATTGCAAGCTGGCTCTGGCACGGTACGGCTCAAAGGCAAGGCAGGCGCGGACAAGACGCTTGATCTAACTGTACAGGCAGACGTAGCTGATCTAAGTGAATTCCTACCGAACTACAGCGGCGCGGCGCAGCTACAAGGTAGTGTGGTTGGTACCATCGAGCAAAGTGCGGTGCAGCTCAACGTGAACGGCACAGGCTTGCGCATACAAGAGCGTAGTCTGCCAGATTTGCAAGCTGACGTAACCGCTGATCTCTCCTTGAGCAAGGACAACAGCGGTCTGAACGTCCATGATCTCCGCCTCGTAGCAGACGGTAAATCAGCCTTGCAGGTGACAGGCCAGCTTGGTTGGACGAATGGCTTGTCTTGGCAGGCAGCGGTCAAGGCAGCAGAGCTTGATCCTCTCCTGATTGCTGCGGACTGGCCTGGTGCAATTAACGCAGAGCTGCACAGTCAAGGCAGCATGTCTGCTGATACGCTGACAGCGGAGCTACAGATTGACACGCTATCAGGTAAGCTGCGGGGTTTCCCGCTGACGGGTAGCGGTAAGGCTAAGATAGAGGGGAACGCCGTGACGGTTGATGCCCTACGTCTTCAGTCTGGCTCAAGCTATGTGCAGATTAATGGGCAGGTGGATTTGGAAAATGCAGGAACGCGGCCCGCTGTTTCCTTGCTCACCTTCAAGGCTGGCTCAGACGATCTTGCACACCTTGTCCCAGCAGCGCGGGGTACGTTCAAGGTGGAAGGTACGGTTAGTGGTAGCCCACAGCAACCGAGCATCACCCTCACTGCCAGCGGCTCTCAGCTAAAGATGAAGGAATACGGCTTGAAGGAGCTAACTGCGGCGATTAAGGCAGACTTGTCGCCAAGCGGTCAGGTGGATGCAGAGATCAAAGCGGCGGGTATTCAGGTCAAGCAAGAGACCATCAGCACGGCGAACCTACGAGCCAAGGGCAGTGCCGAGCAACATCGGTTAGATGTCGCGGTTAAGGGAAGTCCCGGCACGTTGCGGTTAGCAGCAGCGGGTGGATGGAAGGAACAACAGTGGCAGGGCCAGCTCGCCGAGCTTGTGCTGACTAACAAGCAGTTCGGCACGTGGAAGACGGATAAGGCAGCTACTTTGACGTTAGCAGCCGAACACTGCGCTCTTTCCGGCTTTGCTTTGGTGCAAAATCGGGTACGTGCGGCAATCAGCGGCCAATGGCAGAAGGCGAATGGGTGGCAGGCGCAGGCCCAGCTTGATCACCTCTCCCTTGATCTGCTGCACACATGGCAAGTGCCAGTACCGGAGAACTTCCCAGCAATGCGCGGCGAGGTAGCTTTGACAGCAGCAGCACAAGGACAGGGCGCGGTTCCGCAGCACGCCGAGCTGACGCTTTCCTTACCAACGTTAGCCTTGACTGCGGAGAACTATGATGAGGAAGGCGAAACAACCTGGACATGGCAGGACAACCGGATTGCCGCGCGGTTGCACGATGACACCTTCCACCTGATCGCCCAGACTACATTTCAGGACGGCAGCACGGCTGCGCTTGCGGCCACAGCAAGCAACTGTGGCGACTTCAAGCAGACCGAGCAGATACCGTTGTCTGGACAGCTTAACGTAAACATCAGGGATATCAGCCCGCTTACTCAGCTCACGGGCTATGCAATTCAAACCACGGGTGGCTTTGGTGGCACCGTTGACCTGCGTGGCACTGCGGCACGGCCCACGTTAAACGGTATATTGACGCTGAAGAACGGTAAAAGCGGAAAGGGCAAGATTCATATCCCGGCAGCTGGGATCAACCTTCGCGAGCTACGTTTAGCTGTAGAGGGCGATGGCAACGCGAACAAAGTCGATCTTCAGGTGGCTTCTGGCACAGGTACGCTGCGAGCGCAAGGGATGGTCAGCCGCACGCCGAACGAGCCGTTGCAGGCGGAGTTCACGCTTCAGGGACAGGAGTTCCAAGCTGTTGATCTCCCCGAATATCACGTCTTGGTCAGCCCTGATCTCCGCTTAGGTTACGGCAAAAGAGGCACGACCCTGACTGGTACCCTTGCTGTACCTAAGGCACGAATTGCGCCCACAGGCTTTAGCGGTGCTGCTGCCTCCTCTAAGGATGTGATCGTGATAGACAGTGAGGGCAAGCCGCCAGAGAACACCCTGCCGTTGTCGGTGGAGGTCGCGTTAGCCTTAGGCAACGAGGTAGCTGTAGATGCCTTTGGCCTCAAGGGCTTCTTAGATGGCGACCTGAAGATCAATGCCAAGCCAGATCGTGCTGTTACTGCGTTGGGTACTCTCAGCCTGCGTGATGCGTCAGTGGACTTTGAAGGGGTCTCGCTACAGCTGAATGAAGGGCGGATATTCTATCAGGGAGGCCCAATCGACAACCCCGGCTTAGACATCCGAGCTTCGCGAAAAGTCAATAAGGTCGAAGCAGGCATTCATCTCACCGGCAATGCCAGCAACATGGACATGAAGCTGTTCTCTGATACTGCGATGGATGACTCGGAAATCCTTTCGTGGCTACTGACCGGGCAGAATGGAATGTCCAGTAGTCGAGGTGATGCAACCCTTTCCCCTGCTGCTGCGGCTCTCAGTAAGGTGGGCGGTGGTGCATTGCTCAAGACGGTTAATCCGCTTGCTGTCATTGATATGGAGGACTTCGTTGATGTGAGCATCGGAGGCGGGAAGGAAGCCTCTGATGTTTCCTTAGTGATGGGCAAAGAGATATACAAAGACCTTTACCTCAGCTACGGCAAAGACTTGACCGGTGAAGGTGGCTCGTTCAAGGCTCGCTATGATCTCAAGTACGGCTTCTCAGTGGAGACGGAAAATACCTCAAAGACTACTGGCGCAGATTTGATCTGGTCGCTGGAGAAATAGACAGTTCTACACTTCCTTCTTGGCATGGGCAGTTAAATGGAATAAGATTCCTCAAAGACTTCTTGCCATGAAAGATGCTGTACTGTGGTGTTCTGCCGCATTTCATCCTCTGCTTCAACAATAGCTAAAGCAAGGCAGTCGTCCCATACGTTAATGACAACATTGTTATTAAGGCTTGGCGTTTCCTCTTGAATATCTCTGATTTCAGACCGGGCGTTGTAAATAGTTGCAATCCAGCTTCTTGAACGATACTCTGCCTGAGTTTTCCATTTAATGATATGTTTCATTAGCCTAATCAGCTGGCTTTTTAAAGCACGTTTTTCTGAACGAGACAAGGCAATTATTAACTCCTTAATTCCTTTACATGCTTCAGTCGAATGACCGCACTGCAATTCTTGGTGAATGGCAAGCGCAGTTTTATAATGCGATATTGCTGATAGTTCCTGCCAGTTCATAGCCTATAACAGTTGGATGTGTACGTCGGCCATCTCATAGTTTTGTTGCTCTTCAGCAGCATAGCTACAATTCCATTTCTTTTCAAGAGCATTCTCCATGTTCCTTCCTACCACCCCGCAAGAACTCCACCAGCTCGGCTGGGATTACCTTGATGTCATCCTTGTCAGCGGCGATGCCTATATCGACTCTCCCTTTGTTGGCATTGCGTGATTGGCCGGGTGCTGGCGGACGCAGGCTTCCGGGTCGGCATCATCGCCCAGCCTGACCTGCAAAGCGGCGATGACATCCGCCGTCTTGGCGAACCGCGCCTGTTCTGGGGCATCAGCGGCGGCTGCGTGGATTCGATGGTCGCCAATCACACCGCTTCCGGTAAGAGGCGCAAGCAGGATGACTACACGCCCGGCGGCCTAAATACCAAGCGGCCTGACCGCGCTGTGCTCGCCTACGCCAACCTCATCCGCGCCCATTTCAAACAGACCTGCCCGCTGGTGCTCGGCGGCATTGAGGCCAGCCTGCGCCGTATTGCCCACTACGACTGTTGGTCGAACGCCGTGCGCCGATCTGTCCTCTTTGATGCCAAGGCTGACTACCTGCTCTACGGCATGGCCGAGCGGGCAGCGGTTGAGCTGGCACGCTGCTTTCGCGATGGCCAAGACCCGCGCCGCATCCGGGGGCTGTGTTATATTAGCAAAGAACGACCTGCGGACTATGTAGAGCTGCCTGCCTACAACGAGGTTGCGGGTACGGCGCAGAAGCGGGCCTTCACCTACATGTTCCGCCTCTTCTATGAGAACAACGACCCGCTCACGGCCCACGGATTAGCCCAGCTGCACGGCGACCGCTGGCTGATCCAGAATCCACCGCAGCCCATCCTCACGCAAGCCGAGCTTGATCACGTCCACAGCCTCGATTATCAGCTTGATTTGCACCCTTTCCACAAGCAGCAGGGGCAAGTACGCGCCTTGGAGACCATCCGCTTCGCCCTGACCACGCACCGGGGCTGCTATGGCGAATGCAACTTCTGCGCCATTGCTGTGCATCAAGGCCGCACCGTCACGTGCAGGAGCCGTGCGTCCATCCTTGCTGAAGCGCGGCGGCTGACCAAGCATCCGGCCTTCAAGGGGCGCATCCACGACGTGGGCGGCCCTACCGCGAACATGTACGGCATCGAGTGCCG
>JAGIXO010000084.1 GCA_026122915.1 Candidatus Electronema nielsenii
GCCTCCACACTGTTCTTTGTCTTGACAAAACAGCGGCAGCTTCTTAGGATGGGATATCATTTGCGCGGTTATCTCAACCATCTAAGCAAGGAGAAACGTCATGGCAACGATTCAATGGAGACCGGAAGTCAACGCCCTCACCACGCCGCCGTCGTACAGAATCCTTTTCGTGCCGCGCATGTTCTACTGCTCGCTGATACCGATTATCAAGGCGTGGCTCACATTCACGACAGCCAGACACCATTCACAAAAAAAACAAACTGCATTCGTTAGATACGGAGCAGCAAACGCATTGTAATCGAACATATTTTTCATAAACTCAAAGTAGTCAGCATGTTGCGCGAGCGGTATCGAAATAGGAGAAAACGTTTAGACTTACGCTTCAGCCTAATCACCGCCATCTACTATAATGCAGGATATCTAGTATAAGTCGTTGCGGACAGCGCAGTCAAGTGGCGATGGAAACAATTTGACAGCCCTCTGCTTTCTTTGTATCCTTTAATTAGGAATGATTATCAATATCGAAAATAAGGGGCATGTAGGGGGAACATGTTCAATCGTCGAGGGAGGATACGATCATGAGAAAATATATCATCGTACTACTTGCAATCACGGCACTAATTACAGGTGAAGCGTATGCCGACGAGGCCAAGAAAACTTGCGTCAGAGGATACGGAAAAACTGCTGCCGAAGCCTTTGCATTGGGAGTAAAGCTGGCGGAAAGCAAGGATGCGGAACTGGGCAAAAAACACTATCTTCGAGCAGACACCCGCATCCGCGTTCTGCCGGAAAAGGTGAATGGTCTATATGTGGTTGAGGTCTATTCCTCGCGCAAGGGTGCTTGTGATCTGAAACTTGAAGGTGCTATTGCAGACGCTGTTGAACCGTAAAGATGGCCTCTACGTTGTGGCCCGGCCCGTCATGCCTTTGCGCAGACGGGCTTTTTTTCATGCCGCCTGCGGCTCCAGTGCCTCGGCAAGCCGCAGGGCCGCCGCAGTTTTCGCCACGTCATGCACCCGGAGCATGTCCGCTCCCTGCCGGGCGCAAAGCGCGGAGACTAACGCCGTGGCCCAGTCCCGCTCTTCTGTCGGCAGGCCAAGCAGCTTGCCGAGGAAGGATTTGCGCGAATGGCCGATCAGCACCGGAAAGCCGAGCGATTTGAACGCGCTGATGTTGCGCAGAATCGCCAGATTGTGCTCCAGCGTCTTGCCAAAGCCAATGCCCGGATCAAGGATGATCCGCTCGCGGCAGATGCCCTGCGCCTCCATCCACGCTGTCCGCTCTTGAAAAAAAGAGCAAATTTCAGCAACCACATCAGTATATTGCGGATCAAGCTGCATATCGCCGGGCGTGCCCTGCATGTGCATGATGATCACAGGGCCATTAAAGCTGCGGGCCGCGTCAATCATCGCGGGGTCGTGACGGAGGGCGGAAATGTCGTTGAGGATCGTCGCCCCGGCAGCCAGCGCGGCGCGGGCAACAGCGGCCTTAGTGGTGTCGATGGAAATCGGAATTTCCGCCGAAAGCGAGCGCACCGCCTCAATCGCCGGGACGACCCGCCGCAGTTCCTCTTCCTCTGCAACCGGCGGGGCAAAAGGCCGTGTGGATTCGCCGCCGATGTCGATGATGTCCGCACCATCGGCCAGCAGCCGCTCCGCCTGCCGGAGAATGCTTTGCGCATCGAAAAAGCTGCCGCCGTCGGAAAAGGAATCCGGCGTGACGTTAAGGATGCCCATGAGCTGTGGTTTCTTCATTTCTGGCTCCGTGCGCGGCGAGAAAATATATTGCCAAATGTAAATGCCTTAAAGGAAAATTCTTCGCCCTATTTATTTTATATACGCCGTATCGGGAAGCTATGCGGCACTTTTCAAACAACGAATGACCCGCCTGAATTTTGCAAGCCTCACTCCTTGCTTCAAATACCTCGTGGCTCCGATACGCGACCTGTTTCAAGTTTCAAATGGCTCATTTCAAGCAAGGAATGACCCACTTTAAGTTTCAAGCCTCATTCTTTGTTTCAAACACCTCGTAGCTTCGATATGCGATACGTTTTAAGTTTAAAATAGCTCGTTTTAAGCAACGAATGACCCGCCTATATTTTGTAAGCCTCATTCTTAGCTTAAAACGCCTCGCGGCTCCGATACGCGACCCGTTTCAAGTTTGAAATGGCTCATTTCAAGCAACGAATGGCCCGCTTGAAATTTGTAGACCTCGTTCTTTGCTTCAAATATCTCGTTTCAATTTTAGAACGCCTCATTTTAAGCAAGGAATGGCTCGTATGCGTTAAATGCGCTGCATTGCCCCAGTATCTGAGGTATCACAACGAGCCACGCTGCTGCGCAGGGATGATCCGCATGAAGCAGAGCGCAGCGGTCTTGCGCTAGTTCTTTCGGCACGCTGTTGAACTATGCCCGATGAATTGATCGAACGGAAATTGAGGAATGGAACATAGGACAGGCTGGGGTTATCGCTCTCGCTTCGGTCTGGCCTACACACTTACGCATGTTTACCCAAAATGACAGGGTCCATCTGCAATTACTGTTTCTTTCCGTTGCAGCCAAGCCCTATATTCAAGATTCAGCAATTCGACATCCTCCTTATAACCAGGAGGTCTTACGTCCCCTATCAGAGGATAGCGTGAATTCATATAATGAAAGAAATCAAAAGTAACAATTCTGCTCGCCCCTTGCGACAATTCCAACTGTTTGATGAATCGTGCCGGTTCTGCCGCAGTTTTCTTAGGTTTCCCCTCATTATCCAAGAAAGGAGAGAGAGCGAAACTCTCGGCATTGGCCCACATCTCAATCTGGTTTGCGGTGCAGGCCGCACATATTGCGGCAAAATAGGTAGGCAGTTCTGGGTCGTTGACACTGATATATTTTGCGCCTACACTATCCTGCAATGCAAGGAAATCTATCCCAGTACGGTGCAATATCTTAGTGTAGGTCTCCTGTACCGTACCCGGTTCATTCCTGCCAACATTAATAAATGGAGAGATAAGCACCTTTTTATCAGGTAGCATTCTCTTTAATTCAGCAGTCAAGCTTTTATAGTATCCATTCAAGTTTGTGATGGTTGCAGATGGATAATTTTCGGTCCATGATTCAAGCGGTAGATGCCAGCCATAGAATGCCTTCTCCTCTCTAAATTGCGTCGTTAGATATCTGGCGACTGCTATAGATTTTATCTTTGAAGTATTTAGCTGTTCTGGTTTTACAGAATCAGGATGGCCTACGTCAGAATGCCCGTAGAGACCTAAGAATACCTTGATATGGTTTTGCTGTGCATATTTTAAAATTATCCTTGCCATTAGCTTGCTCTCGTCGAGCTTTATGCCATCGGCTGTATCCATAAATTGGATAATCGCTGTATCCATGCAAAGCTCTTTCATTTCAAGCAGGACTTTTTCCCAAACGGCAGGGGCAGTCAGACGGTTATCTTTCCAAAGCTGAATATAACCACCACATAATCTCTTTTTCATTGCATATCCTCCTTTTTTGATAACGTTGTTTTTTTTCTGCACAGGGGCTTTCTCACATTGGCCGGAAGATCAGAAGAGTGTTCTACGTCACCCTCGACCCAACCGCAATATCCGCCGCCACCGCAGAAAGCACCAGCCGCTCATTGCCGTCCGCGGCCTTCTCCTTGGCTGCCAGCACCATGCCCTGCGAGGTAATTCCCATCAGCTTGGCGGGCTTCAGGTTCGCCACAATAATGACCTTGCGCCCGATCAGCTCTTCTGGGCTGTAATGCTTGGCAATGCCCGCAGCTCGGCCTGCCGAAGGATGCTCTGCGCATCAAAAAAGCTGCCGCCGTCGGAAAAGGAATCCGGGGTGACGTTCAAGATGCCCATGATCTGAGGTTTCTTCATATCCGCTTCCAAAAAAAAAGCGCAGGATAAACCTGCGCCTCGTTGTTCTCAGGTAGAAAAAACGTTCTTAGATTGCTGCCGCTTCCGATGGAGCAGCTACGGAAGATTCTTCCTTTCTCAGCCCGGTGATCAGCCGATCAATATCTTCAAGCGTGATGGTTTCTTTTTCCAACAGCTCGTCGGCCACGGCCTTCAGGATGTCCTTATTTTCCGTTAGCAGGGTCTCAGTTTCTTCCGCAGCCTTCTCGATGATATTCTTAACTACTTCATCAATGCGGCGGGCAGTGTCCTCGCTATAATCGCGGTGCTGGGCGATCTCCCGGCCAAGGAAAATCTGCTCCTCTTTTTTGCCGTAGGCCAGTGGCCCCAGCTCCTCGCTCATACCCCACTCGCAAACCATCCTGCGAACTAAGTCGCTCGCCCGTTCAATGTCGTTGCCAGAGCCGGTGGTGATCTCACCAAAAATGATTTTCTCCGCTGTCCAGCCGCCGTAGAGTATCTTGATGGTGTTCAGGAGAAACTTTTTAGAATGAGTGTACTTTTCATCGGTGGGGAGCTGCATAGTCAAACCAAGCGCACGACCACGCGGAATAATCGTTACCTTGTGAACAGGATCGGTGCCGGGCAGCAGGCGGGCAACTACTGCATGACCAGCCTCGTGATAAGCAGTGATCTCCTTTTCCTGCTCGGAGATGATCATCGACTTGCGCTCCGCACCCATCATCACCTTGTCCTTGGCCTTTTCTAACAGCTCATTGGTGATTTCTTCTGCACCCTGCCGGGCTGCCATCAAGGCGGCTTCGTTGACTAAGTTCTCTAAATCCGCGCCAGAAAAACCGGGAGTGCCACGCGCGATCACCGCCATATCTACCTCGGCAGACATCTTGGTCTTTCTTCCGTAAATCTCCAGTATCATCTGCCGCCCCTTGATATCAGGAATCGGTACCACCACCAGACGGTCGAAGCGGCCCGGACGAAGCAGGGCAGGATCGAGTACGTCAGGCCGATTGGTAGCAGCGATGATGATCACGCCGTCATTGGCGTTAAAGCCGTCCATCTCCACGAGCAGTTGGTTGAGGGTCTGCTCGCGCTCGTCATGACCACCACCTAATCCAGCCCCACGATGCCGACCAACTGCGTCAATTTCATCGATGAAGATGATACAAGGGGCGTTTTTCATACCCTGCGTAAACAGATCACGCACGCGCGAGGCACCCACGCCGACAAACATCTCAACGAAATCGGAACCAGAAATGGTGAAAAACGGCACCCCAGCTTCACCGGCAATGGCCTTGGCAAGCAAGGTCTTGCCCGTACCCGGAGGGCCAGCCAAGAGTACACCCTTAGGAATACGCCCGCCGAGCTTCGTAAATCGTTCTGGGTCTTTGAGGAAATCAATGATCTCCTCCAGCTCTGCCTTGGCCTCATCAATGCCCGCCACGTCCTTGAAGGTGATCTTAACCTCACCTTCCTGCTGCATCTTGGCTCTGGTGCGACCAAAACCGAGCGCACCGCCCTTACCACCGCCCATCTGCATCTGGCGCATGAAAAAAACCCACACGCCGATCAACAGCAGCATCGGGAACCAAGAAATGAAAATCGACAGCCAGAGGGATTCCCGGTCAGTTTCCTTGACCGTGATCTCGACTCCCGCCTTGCGCAGCATGGGAATCAGCTCGGCATCATGCGGCATCATGGTGACAAAGGGACGACCATCGGCAGTTGAGCCGACCAATTTGTCGCCCTTAACTGTGACCTTATCAATCGCCTTGCTCTCGACATTGACCAAAAACTGGCTATAGCTCAGGTCGATGCTACTGCTGATCTGCCGTTCGGTTCCGGTGCCAAGTAGCTTGACCAGCACAATTGCAGTTAGCCCGATCACCAGCCACATGCTCAGATTCTTATAAAAATTATTCATGCCTCTACAGGGGAATTATGAGTTGAGGACATCTCTCCGGCACAGTGCCTTCGGGTCAAGGTATGACCTTACTGCGGTTCAGTCAAGGGCGGAAGAGAATTCCTGCACGGTTTTCACCCCGATTTCCTGTTCCGCCAAGGCACTGATGGCCTGCGCCATCGACACTGCCCCGCTGATAGTGGTGGTGTACGGGATGTGGTAATTCAGAGCTGCCCGACGGATAAAATAAGAATCCTCAGTGGTTCTATTGCCGGACGAAGTGTTGACTATCCACTGTACTTGACCGTCCTTGAGTTTGTCAAGAATATGAGGCCGACCTTGGGAAATCTTATTGACTCGCTCGCAATGCAGCCCGTGTTCAGCCAGCTTGTCTGCCGTGCCAGGCGTAGCCAGCAGCTTGAAACCCTGCTTGAGCAATGCAGCAGCTACCGGAATCACCGCCTCTTTGTCAGAGCGGCGAACGCTGATGAAAACGCAGCCCGACTTTGGCACCGTCTGCCCAGCCGCTTGCTGCGACTTGGCTAAAGCCAGACCGAGGTTATCGTCAATGCCCATGACCTCGCCGGTGGATTTCATTTCCGGGCCGAGTAAGGTATCGACATTTTCAAAGCGGTCAAAGGGGAAGACCGCTTCCTTCACCGCCCAGTGCTTGATCGATACCTCTTGTGTAAAGCCGAGCTGTTCCAAGCTCAAACCTAGCATCACTTTGGTTGCAATCCGGGCTAACGGCACGCCGGTGGCTTTGGAGACAAAGGGCACGGTGCGCGAGGCGCGAGGATTGACCTCCAGCACATAAAGCGTCTCCTCCTTGATCGCATATTGGACATTCATCAGGCCGATCACGCCTAACTCGGCGGCCATTGCCTTGGTCGCCCGGCTGATTTCAGCGATCATCTCTGGCGAAAGGGTGTGGGGCGGCAGAACGCAGGCTGAGTCGCCGGAATGAATACCCGCCTCCTCGATATGCTCCATGATCCCGCCGAGCACGGTCATCTTGCCGTCAGAGACCGCGTCCACATCCACCTCAATCGCGTCCTTCAGGAAGCGGTCAAGCAGCACTGGATGCTCGCTACCCGCAATCGCTGGCATGGCCATGAACTCTCGGATGCCCTGCTCATTATAGACGATGCGCATGTTACGGCCACCCAGCACATAGGAAGGTCGCATGACTACCGGAAAGCCAATCTTCTCCACTGCCTTTAGGGCTTGCTCGACGGTGTGAGCCGTGGCATTTTCCGGCTGCTTGAGATCGAGCTTCTGCAACATCTGCTGGAAACGCTCGCGGTCTTCGGCCCGATCTATGGCATCGGGCGAGGTGCCAACGATAGTCACTCCGGCACGTGCCAGCGGCACAGCCAAGTTGAGGGGGGTCTGGCCGCCGAACTGGACAATCACCCCGTCTGGCTTTTCGCGCTCGATGATGCTGAGAACGTCCTCCTTGGTCAGCGGCTCGAAATAGAGGCGGTCGGAGGTGTCGTAATCGGTGGAGACCGTCTCCGGGTTGGAGTTGACCATGATGGATTCCACCCCGATTTCCTCCAGAGCAAAGGCGGCGTGGACGCAGCAGTAGTCGAACTCAATGCCTTGGCCGATGCGGTTGGGGCCGCCGCCAAGGATCATGATCTTCTTCCGGTCGGACGGCTCGGACTCGTTCTCCTGATCGTAGCAGGAGTAGTAGTACGGTGTGTAGGACTCGAACTCGGCGGCGCAGGTGTCCACCAGCTTGTACACCGGCAGGATGCCGAGCTTCTTGCGCAGCTGACGGATGTCCTCCTCAGCGGTGCCGCTCAGATAGGCCAATTGAGCATCGGAAAAGCC
>JAGIXO010000085.1 GCA_026122915.1 Candidatus Electronema nielsenii
CTCAGCTGACGGGTGAGATTAAAAAAATAACCGAGCAACTGGTAGCGAAGGAAGGCGAAGCGGCCCAACAGGGCGGTAAGGCGCAGGCTGCGGCGGCCAAAATCGTTGAACTCCAGCTGGCCTTGCAAAAAGCTGAGGTAGCTAAAGCCGCTGCTGAAAAAATTTCGGCAGAGATTGGACAGCAAGAGGAAGCCCGGCAGACCGCTCTGAATGAGCAACAGGCCAAGTTAGACAATCAGAAAACGCTGCTGATAGAAAACGCTGCTCGTATTTCTGAATTAGAAAAATCCTTAAAGGAAGCACAGCTTAAAGCTGAGGCCATGCTTCAGTACGGCAAGCAAAAGGCGCAGGAGTCCGCGCCCTCGGAGCAGCAAATTGCCGAGCTGCAAAGCCAGTTAGCTGAAAAGCAACAGCAGGTAGACGCAGCCCAGCAGCAGCTGAAAGATGCAGAGACCAACGGGCAGGAATTAGTAACTCAAGTTGCCGGGCTGACTGAAGCAAAAACCGTGCAGGAAAAGGAAGCCCAGCAGCAGGCGCAGGAGCTTGAGCAGAAGACCGCTGCGGTCGCCGAGCTGGAAAAGCAGCTGGCTGAAACACAGATAGCCTTAAAAACTGCCGAAGAAGCTGTGGCTGCGGTAGCAGCAAAAGAGCAAGGTCTCCAGCAGGGTTTGACTGGCAAAGGTGAGGAGCTGACGGTTCTCAAAACGGAAAGCGAAAAACTTCAAGCCGAGTTAGCTGAGAAGAACAAGCAAGCGGAAGAATTGAGCAATCAGCTCGCTGCACTCACCGCTGAAAAAGAAAAATTGACCGGTGAACTGACTGCGCTCACGGAAAAACAGACCACCACTGCCCAGCAGGTGGAAGAAAAAAACACTGCGCTGGCAGCAGCAGTGACCGCTGCTGAAGAGTCGAGCAGCAAAATTACTGCATTAGAGACTAAGTCTGCCGAGACAGACAAGGAGCTGACAGCCCTTCGCGAAAAAACTGCGGCTCAAGAGGCACAGTTAGCCGAACTCCAATCGATTCAGCAAAAGGTGCAGGCTGCTCAAGAGCAAGTTACTACCTTGGAAGCAGAGGTTGCCAATAAACAAGCATTACAGGACAGCTTGGCTGCTGCACAGGGAAAGGTTGCCGCTTTGGAAGGTGAGCTAACGCAGACCCAAGCGCAGGTTACGGAGTTAGCTACGTTAAAAGAGAAGGCGGCAGGACTGGAGGCGCAGCTTGCAGATTTGAAGACTGCTCAGGAAAAAGCAGTTGCATTAGAGGCTGAACTTTCTGCCGTGCAAGGCAAGCTGGCAGAAGCACAGGCTGCCCAGCAGACGCAGGCTGATGCGGTGGCTAAGATTCCTGCTTTAGAGGAAGAGATCACCGGGCTGAAGAAGAGTCTGGAGGAAAAGGAGGATGCGCTCGCTCAGACTCAGGCGCAAGCGGCTGAATTGACTGCACTGAAAGAGCAGCTGGTGGCTCAGGAAGCACAGGCAGCGGACTTAAAGGTGGCTCAGGAAAAAATAATTGCGCTGGAAGCTCAAGTAGCTGCGGTTTCCCAAGCGACTGAGCAAACCCAGCAGGTGCAGACAGAACTCACAGTCAAGGTTGCTGAAATTGCTGCGCTCAAGAAGAGCTTGGAGGAAAAGGAGGCTGCGCTGTCGCAATCTCAGGCGCAGGCGGAAAAAACAGCGGCACTGGAAACTGAATTGACTGCGGCGCAGGCTAAATTAGCGGAAGCAACTGCGGCAGTTCAAACTGTTGAGCAAACCCAGCAGGTTCAGACAGCAACTGCGGCCAAGGTTTCCGGCTTAGAAGAGGAAATAACTGGGCTAAAGAAGAATCTGGAAGAGAAGGAAGCCGCACTCGCCCAAGCTCAAGCTCAGGCTGCTGAATTAACTGCTCTGAAGGAAAAATCTACAGCTTTGGAAGCCCAAGTTGCAGAACTGAAAACTAATGCCGAGCAGCTCAAAACCGTTCAGGAAAAAACTGCCGCTTTAGAGGCTGAATTGGTTGTCGCTCAAGAAAAGCTGACTGAAACAGCGAGTTCTCAAAATGCCCAGCAGACACAGGAAGATGCGGCTAAGCTGACTGCGGAACTGGAGGCGAGTCGAACAAAAATTGCTGAATTGGAGCAGAGCATCGCTGCACTTCAAGCAGAGTTAGACGCACTCAAAAACAAAACGGAGCAGCAGCAAACTTCTCCTCCTGCCGAAACTCAGCAACAGAATCCTGTTCAGCAATCTGCGCCGCCTGCGGACAAGGACGGTGATGGTGTTGTTGATGCTCAGGACCTCTGCCCAGACAGCGCGACTGGAACCGAAGTCAACACAACAGGTTGCGCGGATAGGAGTGCCATTGTCCTTTCTGGTGTAAACTTTACCAAAGGTACTGCGGAGTTGACCGAAGAGGCAAAAAAAAGCCTGACCGCCACTGCTGCCTTGCTCAAGCAATCTGCGTCTGATCAAAAATTCGAGATCGCAGGTTACACGGACATTACTGGCTCTTCGGCTAAGAATAAAGTTGTTTCGCAGCAGCGGGCAGATGCAGTACGAAATTTTTTGGTCAGCCAAGGTATCAAGCAAGAGCAAATGATCAGCAAAGGATACGGGAATGCCAATCCTATCGCTGACAACAGCACCAAAGAAGGACAGGCTAAGAATCGACGAGTGGAGCTGCACTTGCAGGAATAAGCAATAAGCACATTTAAAAAAAAGAAGGCGGTACTGCCGTCTTCTTTTTACTTCCGCTCATGGGTTGTAGTATGATGATCATGCCAACGTTGTTCTGCTGTCAAACTTTTATCTGAATGGAGAAAGAGGATGAACTTTCATGAACACGCCTACGAAAAGCTGATTGACCTGTACCGTAATCATGAGCATGAAGTGGGAAGCGAGCTGCAAAAAACTGATCCAATTACCTATGGATCATACAAATCCACAAACTGCATCACCTATGTGATGAATGTCCTGAGCCATGCTTTTGAAAGTATCGGAGATGCTGAAGCGGCCCAGCATGTATGGACGCTTGCGAAACATGGCACAGAATTAGCTCAGTATCTTGTCACGAAACATGGTTGGAAAGGCATTTATATCAATCCTGATGTAAATCATCCACGTGATGCTCCTGATCCGCGCTGTAGCGAACACCCCTATTCGCATTATTTAGCCAACAAGACCTGTAAGTATTATAAGATTCCATTGCACTACAAGGTGATCAATTACACGCCAACCCCAAAGGACGATCCTGCCTTTAAGCAGCTCAACGAACATCTCAGTGAAACAGCACTCAATAATATTGATATTGCTGGGTTAGAAAAAGTCAAATTTGGCTTTGGCGTTTCCAGAGGTGGAATGCACACTTGGGTTTATGCTGAAGGCTATGTTTATGAAGTACATTGGAATGCAATTGGTGCTGATCTGTATGAAGCCACGCCGTTGCGTTTGTTTCCTTGGTTGAGCGGCGCAATCGTGATTCCACCGGATTTGGCCGGAGTGATCCCTGCTTCTGCCAAACTGAGCTGCGCCAGTTAAGATGCTGCGGACTTTTTTGTTTTCGCTGATTTTTTTTCTGCTTTGCTCGTGTGCTGTCGGTTCTGAATCAGCCACTGCCTTGTTTGCCTACGAGGATTTTGGCCCGCCGTCTATGTCTAACGAAATAATAGGCATGGACTGGTGGCAGTGGCAGGAACATGGCGATTCGCGTCCGAAAACGTATGATATCAAGGTAGTGGTGTATCGAAACATCGGCCTTGATGCAGTGAAGAAAAAGTATCCGGTGGTGCCGGAGCAGCTCAAAGACTACCGGTACGTGGAATACTCAAAGGCTGTTAGCTATTTAGATCGACTGATTGAGGAAAACGTCATCGAATCCCTGACCGTAACGCTGAAAGGAACGCGGGAGAAAATCGTTCAACAGTTAGGCCCTCAGTGAACAGCAAGCCCACGCCGACACAGCATTTGGTCAAAATTGAAAAAATCATCGCAGGTGGCCAAGGATTAGCCCGCACAGCAGCCGGACAGGTGATCTTGTCCGGCTTTGTCCTGCCGGGCGAGCACGTGGAGCTGCGTGAAGTCAAACGGAAATCTGGCTTTGTCGAGGCGGAGTTGGCGCAGATCATTGTGCCTTCAACGGAGCGGGTTTTGCCGCGTTGCCCGCTTTACGGTGAATGCGGCGGCTGCGATCTTCAGCACGGCAGCTATGCCGAACAGCTGCGGATCAAACAAGCCATTGTCGCCGAGACGATGCAGCGGGCGCATGTGCCGCTGCCTGCGGCGGGCGTGGAAGATGCAGTTCCTTCGCCGCTGCAATGGGCTTACCGCTATCGCCTGCGGCTGAAGATCAGCCGGATGGGCAGCTCGGTTTTTTCAAAAAAAGAAGCAATGACTTTGTTGCAGTAAAGAGCTGTCCAGCAGCGGCGGATGGCATCAATGCCGCTGCGGAGGAGCTGTCGGCCAGCTGCTGCCTGCGCGGGCTGGCTGACGAGGCGGAGCTGCTACAATCGCCTGCGAACGGGCAGATTACTTTACTTTTGCCGCTCAAAGAAAAACAGCAAATTTCCGCTGAGGCAGTGCAGGACTTGGCGGCCTGCGTCAGCATTGATCACATCGGCTGCACCAACGAAGACGGTTTCCGCCATCTCTATTCACGCAGCGGCACTGCTGAACCGTTGGCGCAGCAGATTCCCTTACTTGGACATAATTGTACCTTATCTTGGTCGGGCGGCTGCTTTTCGCAGGTCAATCCGGGGCAGAATGCGCAGCTGATTGCGCTGGCCTTGGACCTGGCTGGGGACGTGCGCGGCAAAAGCGTGCTGGATTTATACTGCGGCATGGGTAATTTTTCCGTGCCCTTGGCCTTGGCGGGTGCGGCAGTCACGGGCATTGAAAGCAGCCCGGAAAGTGTGTTCTGGGCCAAGCGCAACGCCGAGACCGCCGGAGTGACAGCCCGTTTTTTCGCCGCCGATGTGCAGGACAGCCTGCGGCGGATGGTCAAAAAGCAGCAGCGGGCGGACATCATCCTTCTTGATCCGCCGCGAGTCGGCATCGGCCCGGCAGCCGCGCTGCTGCCGGAGCTGCAAGCGGAGCGGATTATCTATATCTCCTGCGATCCGGCCACGCTGGCCCGCGACCTCCGCACGCTTTGCGGCAGCGGTTACGCGCTGGTCAGGCTGCTGCCGGTGGACATGTTTCCGCAGACGCATCATATAGAGACTGTCGCGCTGCTGGAGAGGATTTGAAAAAAGCAAAAAATGAGCACATTCTATTGCGCATATTTCATCAGAATGCTGTCGGCTGATGACAGTTTGCGGAAACGGTTTGGAAAAAACATCCATTCCTTTCCAGATTCGGAATGGCTGACCTACGGCTTCGGCTACTCCACACCGCACGGCGTGTTTGAGGAAGGCTCCTATTTCACCAAAGACCTGTCTGCTCAGTTCGGTGAAGTCATTTTCCTCTGTTCGGACAGCAGAAACAACCAGCTTGAATATGAGCATTCGCTGGATGGCGCGGTGATCCGCAAGCTGAGTTTGATTTTTGACGGCTGTCAGTCTACATGGGAATGGGTGGAAGGGGAAAAAGAAGCATGGGAAGACGGCAGCATCTTTTCTGCCGCTAATTTTGTCAAAGCGCAGGAAATGCTCAGTTGGGAGGAACTGCCGGAGGAGCAGCATTGCGCCAAAGAGGAGATGCTGCGGCAGCTCTGGGCACGGCGCGAATATCTGCTGCATGAAAACTGGCCGCCGGGCGATGCCGGTTTTGATGGCGTGATTCGCAAGCATTTCGGGCTGAAGCTGCCGCAATGACCAAAAAAGAAGCAGGCTGATCAAGCTGAAGTGTCCATGATCAAGCCGTATTAAAAGTACGGCTGGGGCGAACAAGAACATATTGAAGAGGTTTATATGCTTGGCAAAACTATTAAAATATTCCTTGTAGATGGTTCCCCATCAGGAATAAGAATAGCTGAACTTGGATTATCTACAATAAAAGCGATGGTTATCCCAAGGGCATCTTTGATGAACGCTTCTGAAAGGACAGAGCCTAATAAAACGGGAGTTTATATTTTAATCGGATCTGATTCAGACAATATAGGTGTAAAAAAAATATATATTGGAGAAGGAGATGCTATTCTTGATAGATTAAAAGCTCATGACAAAGATGAAACAAAAGATTTTTGGGAAGAAGTTGTACTGTTTGTTTCCAAGGATGATAACCTTACAAAATCACACGCAAGATATCTTGAATCAAGGCTAATATCTCTTGCAAGAGATGCAAAAAGAGTAACTATAGTAAATAGCACTTCTCCTCCAGAAGCTGGTAAAATTCCAGAGGCTGATGCAGCTGAGATGGAACAATTTATTTTTCAAGCTCGACTATTGCTCGGAACATTAGGGTATGATCTGTTTAATTCATCAACTATTAATGGTTCAGATTCTATAAATCTGAACAAAAACAATCAACCGCTACAGAATGGGTGTCAAGAATTCTCTTATTCTGGAGATGGATTTGATGCAAAATGTTTGATTGATACCAATTCTGGAAAATTTATTGTTCGAGAAAAATCAATAGCAAGAGAAAATGAAACTCGAACTCTTCCACAAGCAACTAAAATGCTTCGCAAGCAATTAACGGAAAACGGTGTGATGAAACGTACTGGTGATGGAAAATCATATATTTTCTCGCAGGATTATGTCTTTAATTCCATAAGTTCGGCAGCACAAGTTATTTCTGGTAGTAGCGTTAACGGCAGAGCTGCTTGGAAATTAGATGGAAAAACTTATGCTGATTGGCAGGAGTCAAAGTTGGAGCTAAAAAGCACACCAATAGACAATCATCAAGTTGATGTGTCTTCTTGATAGTTATATATAGGCAAAGCAACTGCTGATTATTATCATAGAACATCTCTGTTAGCTTCGAGATTTGACGAATTATGAAATATTTAAATACGTTTATTCCCTCCGGCCTGCCGGTCCTCATCGGCTCCCTGCCCCTGAGCAGCCACCGCGAGGCTCTGGAGCTGATCTTCGCCGCCACGCCGGAGATTCCCCTCTGGCCGCAGCTGCCCGGCAATCCCTTGGAGCAGATGATGCCGCAGTTCGCTGAGGGCATTCCCTGCATCCGCGAGGAGAACCTGACCTCGCCGGATGGCCGCATCCTCTTTGACACCAGCGGCCCGGACTTCGAGGCGCAGCAGTTAGCCTTTTACGAGGACTACATGGCCGTGCAGGAGCAGCCGGACACGCTGGCTGCCTCGCGCTTCCGGGTCAGCCGCGAGCGGGCCGAGGGCCTGTATCAGTTCGTCGAGCATCTGCAAACTGACCCAGCCGCATACCGCCCTGCCGCCGTGAAAGGCCAAGTCACCGGCCCCTTCACCATGCTTACCGGCATCAAGGACGGCCTTGGCCGGGCCGGGTATTACAACGAGACAGTGCGGGAGATGGTGGTCAAGGGCATCGCCATGAAGGCGGCCT
>JAGIXO010000086.1 GCA_026122915.1 Candidatus Electronema nielsenii
AGGCCCCTGTGCCTGCCCGAATCTTGCCTTCAGACGCATTGCGTTGTATTCTTGCAGCAGTAGAAAGATGGAATTAAACAGGATGGAGGCAAAGAATGTTCAGCTTGCCTTGCCCTCATAAATTGCATACAGTGAAGGTATGCCTTCTCTTGCCAAAAGAACAAGCAGCGCACTGAGATAAAACATCATGAGGCAATTCCGCTGGAATCATGAAAAGAATCTGAAGCTCTCGGAAGAACGGGGCATCTCCTTTGAGACCATCGTGTACGCAATCCGCAAAGGCGATGTGATTGACGTGGTTGATATGCTGTCAATATCAATAACTACGTCTATCTTGTGCCTTTTGTCAGAGAAGAAGACGACGTTCATTTCCTGAAAACCATCATTCCAAGCCGGAAAGCCACCCGGCAGTATTTGCGGAGGCATGAAGAATGAACGATGATGCGCTTGATTCTTATGAGCAGGAAATCCTTGACGCTTTTGAGCAGGGAAAGTTGAAGTCTGTTCCCAATGTGGAAGCAGAAATCGCCGCTGCCCGCGAAGCGGCGGCAAACACGCTTGACCTGCGCAGGCAGATGGACATCTGCCTGACAGAGCAGGACTTCGATCTTGCCAGCATCAGAGGGTTGAAGACGGCATTCCATGTCAGGCCGTCTTGTTGAAAGAAGGCTGTAGCGGCTCTTCCCAACACCTCAATTACTGGGGTTCATGCATGAACCCCAACCTGCCCGCTTGCCTTCAGGTCGTATGCGTTGTATTCTTGCAGCAGCAGAAAGATGGAATTCAACAGGATGGAGGCAAGGAATGTCCAGAACGGTCACGCTGCGGCTTGACAAGCAGCTACACAGCAAATTCAGTCGAGGGGCTTGCCGATGCCGAAGCCAAGCGGGGCCGTGGGTGTGAGCAACGATTGACGGCATAAAAGAGAAAGAGCAGGGTCACAGCCTCGCCGTGTGACCCGACCCCTAACCACGTTAAATCATCGCACCCAGCACCTTGTCCACGGCCTTGGCTTGATCCATCCGGTTCTGAAGAAAGCGTTCAGTTAAATGCTTGCGGTTCTGCTCAATCAGGCCGCATAGCTCCTGAATCTTAGCCTTGTCGCCCATCGCCATCACTCGCTCCAGATTAAGGGCAAAATCCCGGACAATCTTGCCGCTCTCACCACGCATGGAGAGAATCTCCGCATAGGTACGCGGATTCTGCGAATGCGCCCGCGCCATCGCCAAGATTGGGTAAAGGGAAGTCAGGGTGCAGTGGCCCGCGATCTCGTCAGCAGTGATTTGATTCTCCGCCAAGGTCATAGCCAAGGCCACAGAAACAGCGGTGGGTAGCTTCTGACCAATACCCATGAGCAAATCGTGGCGGAGAGCGGAATCATAATGAATGCTCGCACCGTGTTTGTAGAGGAACGCTTCAAACTCGCTGCAAAATCTACCACTGCGCCGCGTTCGCACCACCACCGCGTTTTTGTCCTTCATTGCAGCTGCTGCTGGCCCCCAGAGGTTATGCACCAGCATCACCTCGACCCCGCTGCCAGTACATTCCAGCGCGGTGCTGACCGTGCTGTCCGCTTCGCCCGCCAGTAGGATCAGAGCCTTGCCGTCAGTAATCAACGGGCCGTATTGCCGTACCGTGTCTGCGGTGACTGAAATCGGCACACAGACCAGCACCACATCCACTTCGGCAATCATTTGCTCCGGTCTCAGCTCAGTATTGCGCCCGGTCATGAAAACGCGGTAGCCCTCGTTCTCTAACCGCTCGGCAAACCACGCGCTCATGTCGCCGGTGCCGATGAAGCCGACCGAACGGATGTGTTTGGGCCGCATATCAACACGAGGAAAGCAGCCCAGCAGACGGAGAGAATGCTTCTGGCCGACAATGCGCTCTTCAATCTGAGCAATTGCCCCTGCCATCGCCTCGTCCTCGATGTGGCCTTCCGCCTCCACGTAGATTTGCAACTTCTGGGTCTGCGGGTCGTTCTCCGAACTCATATCGAGGATATTGATCCCGCGGCGAGCGAATTCACCCAAGATATCAACCAAGAGACCAACACGGTCATCGAGCGGTTTGGTTAGCAAGGCCGTCGAATCGTAGCCTGTGGGCCGGGCAAGCTCGCGACCCAGCACAGCATAACGGGTGCGACTGTGCGGTGCCACCTCGCGCTCGGCGATGTGCAAGCCGTAAGCAAGGAGCATTTCAGCGGTGTCGATGACTCCGCAGCTGTGCGGCCCCTGCGCCCGGACGCGAGCCAAGGCAAGATCAAGATCAGCAACGCTGGTCAGAGCGATATCAGGGAACGTGCGACTAATATATTCCTCGCACTGGCGGAACACGGCCCGACGACCCAGCAGCGTTTTCAACTCCTCTGGCTGCGTACTTGGAGTGAAAACACCAAGCGAAAGGCTCACCGGCAGCACCACGTTGTCGATCCACCAGCCTGCTTTGATCTGACTGAACAGACCGAAATACTGGGTGCCGCTGCCTTCGCGGGTGTTATAAACCGGCAGCACTGCTCGGTCGATTGCTCCAGTAACAAAAGCGGCAAGCAGGCCGTTCGTGTGCGGAAAGGCTTTCAGCTCGGCAGTCGGATCATGCAGGGTAGCAGCCTGCCACGCATGAGAATGCGGTGGGCCAAGGGTGCCGATAATCAATTTTTGTGGTTGTTCAGGCATGATGCAGAGTCAGGAGGCGAACGGAGTTGAAGTTTTCTGCCATTATACCCCCTGCCCCTGCTTTCACAAGATGAATTGCCTTGCTCTCCAAATTATGCAACAAATGCGAAGAGCAAGACGATTTTACAGCAGTCCCTTCAGCCGTTTCATCGAGCAGAAGTCGCCGCACATGGTGCAAACGCCTTTGTCCGCAGGCTCAGAAGAGGCACGGTAGGCGCGCGCTTTCTCCGGGTCAAGGGCAAGGGTGAACTGGCCTTCCCAGTCCAAGCTGCCCCGTGCCGCGCTCATCGCGTGATCCAAGTCCGCCGCGCCGGGAATGCCTTTGGCCAAGTCACCCGCATGAGCAGCGATCTTAGAGGCGATGATGCCCTCCTTCACGTCGTCAGCGGAAGGCAGGCGCAGGTGTTCTGCCGGAGTGACGTAGCAGAGAAAATCCGCCCCGTGCATGGCCGCCAGCGCGCCGCCAATCGCCGAGGTGATATGATCATAACCCGGCGCAATGTCCGTCACCAGCGGGCCGAGTACATAAAAAGGCGCGTGGTGGCAGAGCTTCTTTTGCAGCTTCATGTTCATCTCCACCTCATGCAGGGGCACATGGCCCGGCCCTTCAATCATCACCTGCACGTTGTGCGCCCAAGCCCGCTTGGTCAGTTCGCCGAGCGTGATCAGCTCCTCGATCTGCGGTGCGTCTGTCGAATCCTTGATTGCGCCGGGCCGGAGACCATCGCCAAGGCTGATGCAGACATCATGCTGCTCGCAAATAGCAAGCAGCCGGTCGAAGTGCTCGTAGAAGGGATTTTCCTGACCCGTCTTCGCCATCCACTCGAACAAGATCGCCCCGCCCCTGCTGACTATGCCGCAGAGCCGTTTATTAAGGCGCAGACTGCTGGCGCACTTCTGATTCAGGCCGGCATGAATGGTGATGAAATCAATGCCGTTCTCCGCGTGAATGCGCACGGTCTCAAACCAGTCCTCTACCGTGATCTGCTCGGTGGGCTTGCCAGTGCGGGTGATGGTGTCGTAGATCGGTACGGTGCCAATCATCACCGGCACTTCCGCCACTAACCGCTTGCGGAAGCCTTCTGTGTCGCCGGACACGCTCAAATCCATGATCGCATCGGCTTTAAACTTGAGCGACAGACGGGCCTTGTTCATCTCGCCCTCGAACGAGCAGACATCCTTGGACACGCCCAGATTGACGTTGATCTTGGTCTTCAAACCCTGACCAACCCCGGCTGCCTTGAGATTGTGGTGGTGCTTGTTGGCCGGAATGGCGATGCGTCCCTGCGCCACCCGCTCCAGCAAAAGCTGTTCAGAAATAACCTCATTCGCCAGCACTTCCCGCATCTGCGGGGTAATGATGCCTTTGCGGGCCGCGTCCATCTGGGTGGTGTATGCTTGTGTCATTTGTTCTCCTGAAGTTAGTCCCGCATTGCCATAGCACGTATGTCGGTCGGACTATAACGCTTAGGTCGGAGCGACATAAGCACTTATGTCCGACTGACATAAGCACTATAGTCGGAGGGACATAAGCGTTATGATCGCCGCAGGCAACGCAGGCTCATGGTTGCGCTGCTGCCATAATTTGTTGAATCTCCCTGACCCGCTGCCCGATGTCTTCCGCGCCGATGATTTCCGTGACCAAGCAGATGGTCTTTGCGCCATGCGCCAGCACCTGCGGCAGGGTCTCCCGTTTGATGCCGCCAATGGCGACAAAGGGAATATGGACGTTTTTGGCAACATAGTCGAGATAATTCAGCCCAACGGGAGCGCAGACATCCTCTTTGGTCTGGGTGCTGAAGATTGGCCCTACGCCGATGTAGTCCGCGCCGTCGCGCACCGCCTGTTCCGCTTGCTCCGGGCTGTGGGTTGAGCAACCAATGAGCAGCCCCGGCGCAATCCGGCGCAGCTCGCTCACCGGCAGGTCGTCCTGCCCCTGATGCACGCCATCCGCGCCGACCATCAGGGCGATCTCGGCATAATCATTGATGATGAAGAGTGCGCCCGCGTCTGCGGTGATGCGGCGGATGGTCAGGCATTCTTCGTAGATCGCCCTGATGCTCTTATCCTTCAGCTTTTCCCGGTACTGAATGATCTGCACCCCGGCATCGATCATCTGCTGGGCCACGTCCGCGTTGCTGCGGCCAAGGGAGAACTTCTCGCCGAGGATGCCGTATATGCCCGCAGGCAGGCTGCGGCGGAAGAGCGGCAGGAAACGGGATTCCAGCTCATAGACGCTAAAGCGCAGCTGCTCCAGTTGCTTGCCCGCCGTGTATTCGCCCTGCGCCTTGAGGACTTCCTCCAAGGTTCTCGCGGCCTCCTGCACCCGCTTGAAGTTGGCCTGGGCGGTGTCACGCAGACCGCTGCGCTGGTCGGTCAGGCTTTGCCCGGAAGTGCTTTTGCCCACGTCGTCCGCCGCGTTGCGGGCAGCGAGCAGACTGCTCTCACGGCCTCGGAAGAGGTTGCGCACCGTATGGCGCAGGTGGCGTAACTCCGCAGAAAGCTCCTGCTGATTAAAGGAGAAACGGGCGATGTCTTCCAATACCCGCAGGCCCTCGGCAGCGCGGTTGATGTTTGCGTCAAGGAGTCTGGATTCGTTCATAGGTGGGCTATTCCTTACCGGCTTAATTTGGAACTCGCCAGCCGGTTCAAGCTGATTCCTGTTTCTGCTGCTTTCAGGGCAAGATCACGATGGACATCAGGAGGGACACGAACCATCAATCTGCCACTGAATTGCTTCACAGCAAGAGGCTCTGGCACTGGCTCCTTATTTTCCTGCATATCTTGGATGACACCTGCAACCACCTGACGAATACCCTTCAGTGCGGCTTCGTGCGTCTTTGCCAGCCAGCTCAGGCTGGGAAACTCTGCGCACAGTCCAACGTATTCGTTGTCATCTTCCGACCACGTAACCCGGTAGGTGTAATGATCATTCTTGAGTGCCATGCTCCACCTCCAATCGCTCGACAGCTTTGAGAACCTGCTTCACCTGATACGCCTTTGCCTTGCCCTTGTCATTCTGGATATTGACACGGGGATCGCCTTGCCAAGGGGTTTTGTACACTGTATGGCTGGAGCCGGACTGACGCGGTTGGCCGAAATAGTGCTCGCAGACCTTGCAAAGATCAGCAAACTTCACGTCCTTCGGATTGTTCCTGAACTGCTTCAGCATGTCGTGTATGTTGCTGCTCATAGCTGCACCTGAGACGTTACTGAAGACATATTGCCGCATTATCCCGGCAGATGCTGCTGAACTGGGCAACCTCAAAGAGACAGCTTTTCTTTCTTGCATCTTCGACAATCTGCTCCAGCGCGGCGGCAGTCGCGTCATTCAGCCACTCATTGCCGCAGAGGGCGCAGACCGTTGCCGGAACGCCCCGGACAACCACCAGCGTTTCCTGCAAATCTGCGGTGAAGGTGATTGCGCCGTCTGTTTTGCTGCCGCCGCAGATCGGGCATTGTCCGCTGTCAAGATTCATTTCTTTTCGGATTCCTCCGCATCAACCATGCACTTCCTGCGCTTTCTTCCAGTTTTTCTTCAGGATTGGCTTGTTGAAACAGGTTTCTCCATCGGATGGCTCGCCAGAGAAATGGCAATACTTTTCTGGATAGTCGCCGTTCTCAAATTGTCTCCAAGACTTGTACGCCTCATAGCAGAACGGCTTTTCGATATTGAACGGAATCTCCACTCCGGTGCGGATGCAATACCCTGTGGCAGCCTGCTTCTTCGGAGTAGCCGCAGGATTGTCCGCTGCTTTCTGGCTTGCCGACTGTTCACGCACCCGCTCGGAGGAATTTATCTTTTCGGCAGTTAAGCCATAAAGCTTGCTGTTATCAACGATAAAGTTCACTTCATTCATCGCGTCGTCAAATGTCTTATTGTCCGCTTGGTCGTTTCTGTCGATGAGGACACCCATTTCCTTGTTGTTCGCCATCGAGAACTCATAGAGATTCAATGACGTGATGATCATCTTCTCGTCATTAGCATAGCACTTGGCGTGCAAGTCCTCATGGTAATACAAAACAACGAAGCGCAGGCCCTGCAAGAAGTTCAGTTCGTCAGGCTTCAGTTCGTGCTTCCCGAAAATAACGGTTGTGACTTTATGTTTGTTACTTCTATATTCAATCAGCTCTCTGAAATCCTTGGACAGCTTCAGGTATGGCGACACAAGATACAGATTCTCGCCAGCGTTTCTGATGATATCCTCTAACTCAGAGACGGCCTTTCTGGTATTGATAAATTTTGCCATTCTTAGTGCCTCCTCTTGGCGTTATGCAAAAGTAAACGTCGCTGCGATGCCTTTCCTCACCCATAGCTGCCGCGCCCCTCCATGCTTCCGAAAAAGGATGAGCAACCCAAGCGGGCCGGGTTGAGTATCCTTTTTGCAAAACATCGAGTATCCCTCCCGCAAAAGGATACGTATCCCGAATCTGCCGCATCGAGTATCACGGCAAAATCATCATACGTATCATGGCATCGTCGCGATACCTATCACGACAGCGGCATGATAGGTATCACGATCACACCAGCTCCCAGTCCTTGAAAATCGGCTGATAACCACGGCGGCGGAGCATCGCTGCCACTTCCTCGACGCTGCGGTTGTCGGTGACGCTGAACTGCACCGGGGCTTCCTCCTGCTTCCTGACAGCGTAGCCGCCCACGCCGGTTTTCGAGCCGCAGGAGAAGCGGGTTGCACCAAGCTGCACCAGCCGATCACGGAAAGCGGGGGCTTCGCGGGTGGAAATGGTGATGCCGATCCGTGGCATAAACA
>JAGIXO010000087.1 GCA_026122915.1 Candidatus Electronema nielsenii
ATATAGAATAGACTGCTGGTCGCAGCATCAATGTCGTTTTGCGTAGATCCTAAAGGAAATTCATGACCAAACAACGTTCAACCAACTGGCTTAAAACCAGCCTCAGTTGTCCTGAAACCGCCGTAGAAGCAGTCACTGATTTGATCGGCGTACTCAGTGGTTCCGCAGTAGAGCAGACTCCGGTCAAAGATGGCATGAGTCAAGTGAGCGGCTTCTTCCAGTTCGAGACTCCAGATGAGCAGGAACATCAGCGTCGCCACCTTGAGGTGGAACTGGCCGAACTCTTTGCTGCATATAACCTTCCTACGCCGCAGTTAGTGTGTTCAATCATCGCTGATGAGGATTGGGCTACGTCGTGGCAGCAGTTCTTCACGCCCTTTGCAATTGTGCCTCATCTCATTATCAAGCCCAGCTGGGAAAACTATATCGTCCAGCCCGGCGAGCAGGTAATTGAAATAGACCCAGGTATGGCTTTTGGTACGGGCCAGCACGCTTCGACTAAGTTAGCCCTCGGCTTAATCCAAAGCTGCTTTCAGGATAGCGCACCGCAAAAAGTTTTGGATGTCGGTACTGGCACGGGTATTCTGGCAATGGCAGCTACTCTGTTTGGCGCGAAAGAAGTAACTGCCATTGACAATGATCCAGAGGCAGTGACAGTGGCAGTGGAAAATGTTACTCGTAACCAACTTGTCGATAGGATTGCTATCTCAGCAACTGATCTTACCGAGATCACCGAGAGCTTTGATTTGATCTGTGCCAATATTCTCCATGATGTGCTGGTGGAAATGGCTCCGGCTCTTAGTCAACGGCTGATCGCTCAAGGGAACGTTGTTTTAGCTGGCATTCTACGTGGGGCGCAAGAAGAGAACATTATCCGCGTCTATGGCAAGCTGGGCCTGAGCGTGGAGCAAGTCGCCTATGAAGACGAGTGGGTTGGTCTCTTGCTGACGGCCTCAGCAGAGGCTTGACGGCTATTGCCGGATGCAGTAACTTGCTGTTGGCGTAGGCGAGGTCGTTGTGCCTCTCCTCCAACCTAATACGAGGAACGCGATGAAAAGAATACGCAAAGCTGTCATCCCGGTAGCTGGACTTGGCACCCGTTTTCTGCCTGCTACTAAATCTATTCCCAAAGAGATGCTCACGATTGTGGATCGTCCCACGATTCAGTACATCGTCGAGGAAGTGGTAGCTTCGGGCATCGAAGAAGTTATTCTGATCACCTCTGATGGGAAGTCCGCAATTGAAAACCATTTCGATTACAACTTTGAATTAGACACCATTCTCAAAGAGAAGAATAAAGATGAGCTACGAGAAGAGTTAGCTCGTACCTCTAACCTGATTGAGATTGTTTCTGTCCGACAGAAGAAACCACTGGGCTTGGGTCATGCTATCTGGATGGCCCGCAATGTAATCGGTGATGAACCCTTTTTAGTATTGCTCGGTGATGATTTAGTACGAAGTGAAAAGCCCTGCTGTCGGCAGATGCTTGACCTGTATGAGCAAGTGGGAGAATCTATCGTCGCGATTCAGCGCGTGCCGATGGAGCAAACGTGTCAGTATGGCATTGTGGAAGGCGAAGCACTTGACATTGAACGTACCTTCAAGGTAAGCAGGATGGTAGAAAAGCCAGCTCCAGGGACGAGTGATTCGGACATGGCTATCATTGGTCGCTATCTGCTGATGCCGGAGATATTTGAAATACTCGGTACCACTACACCCGGCCACGGCGGTGAGATTCAGCTCACCGATGCACTGCAAGCTCTGTCGCGGCAACGAGGTATGTACGCGTATGAATTCACAGGCAGACGGTACGATGCGGGCGACAAGCTCGGTTATCTCAAGGCAATTGTCGATGTAGCCCTGAGCCATCCCACGTTGGGCGGACCGTTTCGGCAGCATTTGGCCGATATCTGCTCCAGCGGTTGCACACCCCATAAACCTTGATAGAAAGCAGTAGCCTTCCTTTATACGAAGTTGCGGTTGCTGCGCCAATTCCCGGCACGCTCACCTACAGTCAGCCAGAGGGGATTGTTGAGCCTTTACCCGTAGGAAGTAAGGTATTGGCTCCGTTAGGTGGTCGGCTTATCGCTGGCTATGTGCTGGCGCAGCTGCCGAATCAAGCTGAGTTCACTGGCAAAGTCAAATCGTTATCTGAGTGCCTTGAGTACGAGCCGTTCTTCCCTGCATCACTGATTCCCTTTTTCCGTTGGGTAGCTGATTATTACCATCACCCCATCGGTGAAGTGATCCGCACCGCTTTGCCTGCCGGATTGTCGTCTGTTTCCGGTAGCGCAGCAATCAGAGCTAAAACCGAGACTGTCGTCCGCCTTTGCGCTCCGCCGTCTGATCAGTCCGCCACAAAGCTCAAACAATCCGAGCAGAAAACCTTAGATATCTTCTTCCAGCACTGCGGTGGTAGTCCAGTCATGCCGCGCCGAGAACTGACTCGGCTGTACTCTGGCGCGAGCAAAGCACTGCATGGATTAGCTGAAGCCGGGTTGATTCGCTTGGAAGAGCGGCAGGTTTTGCGTGATCCATTCGGTGACACGTTACCCTTTTTTGATCGCCCGGAGATATTGACTGAAGAGCAAACAGCGGCTCTCAGCGCAATCACTGCTGCAATGGATGCAGGACAGTTTCAGCCTTTCTTACTCCACGGTGTGACGGGTTGTGGTAAAACAGAGATTTATCTACGCGCAACAGAACACTGCCTTGCCCAAAGAAAAAACGTGCTGGTCTTGGTACCGGAGCTGGCGTTATCCACTCAGATTGAGGCGCATTTTTATTCTCGCTTCGGCGATACAATGGCAGTGCTGCACAGTGGGTTATCAGCAGGAGAACGCTTTGATCAGTGGCAGCGCATCATGCGGCACAAGGCAACCATCGCAGTTGGAGCGCGTTCAGCAGTCTTTGCACCTTTTGCCAATCTCGGTTTGGTGATCGTCGATGAGGAGCATGAGGCAGCCTACAAGCAGGATGATGGGTTGCGCTATAACGGGCGGGACATGGCCGTGCTTCGGGCGCGTTTTGCCGCTTGTCCGGTATTGCTCGGCTCGGCTACCCCTTCAGTGGGTAGCTTTTATCACGCCGAGCAGGGCAAATATCGACTGCTCACTCTGCACAAACGAATTGACGGTCAGAGTCTGCCTTCAGTTGAAATTGTCGATCTGAATAAAGTAAAACGACCTCGCGCTGATTGGTTCTTTTCTGAGCAACTCCTGAGTGCCTTGCGAGACAACGTAGCCCAAGGTCTGCAAAGCCTGCTCTTTGTCAACCGGCGTGGCTACGCTTCGTTCATGCTTTGTCGGGATTGTAGCTCGGTAGTCCGCTGTCGGAATTGTAAAGTTTCGCTGACGTTACATCGAGGCAGCGAGCGACTGATCTGCCACCACTGCGGTTACTCAGTCCGCCCAGATATCCTCTGCCCGGAATGCGGTTCTGGTTCGTTAGTTGGATTAGGTATCGGTTCGGAACGAATCGAAGCAGAGGTGAAGCGGCTTTTTCCTCAAGCCAGAGTAGCTCGGTTGGATAGCGATACCGCAGGCAACCGCCGGGCATATATGGCTCTGCTCCAGCAAGTACGTGAGCTGGAAATTGACATCTTAGTTGGTACGCAGATGGTGGCTAAAGGGCTTCACTTCCCGCGCATAACTTTGGTCGGTGTGGTTTGGGCAGACAGCGGATTAGGAATGCCTGACTATAAGGCAGCAGAGCGCTCCTTTCAATTGCTGGCCCAAGTGACTGGCAGAGCGGGGCGGGGCGAGCATCCAGGCCGAGTGATCATTCAGACCCATCAGTCGGGGCATTACGTGCTGGAAGCTGCCCGTTGTCACGATTATCAAGCCATGTATGCACAGGAGATCGAATTGCGGGCGCAGCTTGGTTATCCGCCTTTTGGTAGGCTAATCAATCTTCGGTTTAGTGGGGAAGAGGAACAAGAGGTGGAAGCTGCAGCCAAGGTAGTGGCTGATTTCCTGCGGACAATAGCGGCAAAGCCGGTGGATATACTTGGCCCAGCACCGTCGCCTTTATCGTTGATTAAAAACCGTTTCCGCTGGCAGGTGTTGCTCAAAAGCGGACAACCAGAGCAGCTGCATCGGCTCTGTAATCAACTTATAACAGAGAAGAAACAACAAATTTGCCGCAAGAGCGTAAGAATGGGGATCGACGTGGACCCAGAGAACATGATGTGAAAAAGATGTCCCGGCAGGAAAAAAAGGAGGAGTAAACCTGCCGAGACACCCGGGTTGAGCGTAATGAAAGTCAGGAACCTTGTGAAGAACCTGCAAGAATTCCTTTTCGATACGGGATACCATGCTGGCGGAGCAGGCTCCCGTATTCGCCACAGAGCTGATTCCAGTCTTTCTTCAGCCCACAACTGCCCATGAATTCCATAACAATGGAAGGCAGCTGAAGCAGTAAACCAGTTTCCCGCGCTTTGAGGATCATCTGCTGACGCAGACTGAACAACTCTCCGGCTATTTTAGCACTCAAGGTGGTGCTGCTACCAACTTCCCCGATCAGGCGCAGTCCGCAGCCTGCCTTGACACCAAATTTTTTAGCGCAGCTTTTCTTGTTTCAAGAACAAGGGCTTCTTTTTTAGCTGAAGCCTTTTGAGGAAGCAAACACAGTCCGGTTTTTGAGTCGCAGGGCTGTGCCTCCGCAGCGTACAGGCCGGTTGAAGCTATAACGTTGACCGCGATAGCAGCGACAATGATAACTTTTCCCGTTTTCTGTGCAGTATTCATACAAGTGCCTCTTACGTTCGCTTAGTCTGAGTAATGCGAAATCTGTGCCAATTTTATTATATAATGTACAGCAACCTTATGTCACTGGGAAAAATGCTTTTTTTATTTTTCCCCAGCCAGTCTGCGTAGTTGCTTCCTCTTTTCTTTGGGTAGAAATTACCCACGCGGTGGGATAATGTGAGTACAAATTACCCGACCACGGTTCCTCCGTTCAGCCACGCTGTTCTGTCCACTGCTCATACCTTTTGACGGGCCGGGCCGCAGCGGGTACACTTGCGCTGCGCTGGTTTTCCTCTCCCATGAACCCCTTGCCCGGCTAAAAAAGACGTGACCGAACAGCATCACTACGACGAATCCAAGATCAAGACCCTCAGTTCGCTGGAGCACATCCGCAAACGCCCCGGCATGTACATCGGTCGTTTGGGCAGCGGCTCTGATCCCGATGACGGCATCTACATTTTGCTGAAAGAGGTAATCGATAACGCGGTTGATGAATACATCATGGGCTGCGGCAAGCAGATCGAGATCGCCGTGGATACGGCGGGCCGCTGCCGAGTGCGCGACTACGGGCGCGGCATTCCGCTGGGCAAGGTGGTGGAGTGCGTCTCTGTCATCAACACCGGGGCCAAGTACAACACCGAGGTCTTCCAGTTCTCGGTCGGATTGAACGGCGTGGGCACCAAGGCAGTCAACGCCCTGTCCGCGCAGTTTCGGGTCTGCTCGTTCCGAGAGGGCCGCTACAAGCAGGCGGACTTTGTCTGCGGTGAGCTAATCCAAGAAGAAGAAGGGCAGAGCAGCGAAAAGAACGGCACCTTGGTCGAGTTTTTACCTGATCAGCAGCTCTTTTTCGGCTTCACCTTTGATCTCAGCTATGTGGATCAGCGGCTTTGGCGGTATGCGTATCTCAATGCCGGGCTGCGTCTGGCTCTAACCTGCCCGGATGAGGCCGAGGGCAAGGCGAAAAAGAAGCTCTACTATTCGGAAAAAGGGCTGCCTGATCTGCTCGAACGGGAATTGGACGGCAGAGGCATCTATCCGGCTATTCAGCATAAAGAACATGCGCTCGAATTCGCCTTCACCCATACCGACGAATATACAGAAAATTACTATTCATTCGTCAACGGCACCTATACTTCCGAAGGTGGTACCCATCTTTCCGCCTTTCGTGAGGGTATCCTCAAGGGCGTGAACGAGTTCTCGGGTAAAAAATACACAGGCGAGGATGTGCGCGACGGTTTAGTCGGTATTTTAGCGGTGAAAGTACAAGAGCCGGTCTTTGAATCGCAGACCAAGAACAAGCTCGGCAATACCGATATCCGCGCTTGGATTGTCAATGCCGTCCGCGAGGCCGTGGCAACTCATCTCTACAAGCAGCCAGAGACCGCCGAGGTTCTGTTGAGCAAAGTGCAGCGCAATGAGCGCATTCGCAAGGAACTACAGACCGTCCGCAAAGAGGCTAAGGCCCAAGCCAAGAAGGTCGCCTTCAAAATACCTCAGCTCAAGGATTGCAAATACCATCCCCAGCGCGGCAAAGCCTCCAAGCCCGGCGAAGAGAACATGATTTTCATTACTGAAGGTCAGTCTGCTGCCGGTTCGATTGTCTCATCACGCGACCCGATGACGCAGGCGGTTTTTTCCCTCAAGGGCAAGCCGATGAATGTCTTTGGTCAACGCCTTGATTTGCTCTACAAGAACGAAGAAATGTATGCGTTGATGCAGAGTTTGAATGTCGAAGATTTTATTGCTGATCTCCGCTTTGACCGCGTTATTCTCGCCACAGATGCAGACGTGGACGGCCTGCATATTCGCAACCTCTTGCTGACCTTTTTCCTGCATTACTTTGAGCAATTGATCAGGCAGGGGCACGTCTATATCTTGGAAACACCGATTTTCCGAGCACGGAATAAACAGAAGACCATTTACTGCTACTCGGAGCGAGAAAAGGACGATGCGGTGGCCGCACTCAAGGGTGAAAGCAGCGGCAATGTGGAAGTCACCCGCTTCAAAGGCCTAGGCGAAATCTCGCCGCCAGAGTTCAAGCAGTTCATCGGCTCGGACATGCGCATCCAGCAGGTGCGGATCGACAACTTGGCTGAAGTGTATGGCTTGCTGGAATTCTATATGGGCAAAAACACGCCCGACCGCCGCCAGTATATCATGGAGCATCTCACCTTGAGGCCGGTGTGAAGATTTATCGCTCCGCCGCCCACACTGCCAGCTTCTCCCTGAATATCTTCGCGTTGTGGCGGATGTCAACCGGGAAGCCGGGATGCACCAAGAAGGTCTCAATCGCGGCGGTGAGGGAGTTGCCCAGCGCTAGCAACCTCAGTTCGGTGAAAAGCCGCCGCTCGTCCCGCACTTCTTCCCTCAGTTCTACAATCAGCACCGGCTTTTGCGTGCCAGCTTTGCCCACACCCACTAAGGCCGAGCGCAGCACCTGCGGGTGCTCGTTGAAGACCGCCTCGCAGCAGATGGTGTGCATCGGCCCGTCGGCAGTGAGCACACGGTGGGCCTTGCGACCGCAGAACCAGAGTCGGCCCTGCTCATCAATGTAGCCGACATCGCCCATGCGGTGCCAGAAGCCGTCACCGTCCCGCACTTTTGCCAGCCGCGTTTCCGCCTCGTTACCGTCATAAGCCCGCGTCACCACCGGGCCTTTCACCACAATCTCGCCGATTTTGCCCACAGGCAGCGGCTG
>JAGIXO010000088.1 GCA_026122915.1 Candidatus Electronema nielsenii
CCTTGTGTCTGCCCCGCAGCAGGAGGAGGGTGACTTTCCAGTCTGCCTCCGCAGTGTCCTAGGCAGATACTTGATCAGCTGTGGCAGGTCATAGTAGGGGTCACGCGGGTCAGGCCAATGCTGGCGAATACCACGCATCACCCGCTGCATATCAGCAATATTATCCTCGATGGTTGGCGGCGGCAGCTCGAGGTAGAGCTTGCTCACTGGTGGGTCAATATCCCACTTGCCGACTAAGCTATCCAAGGCTTTTGCCGAGACGGTGCGGGTGGTCTTCGGCTTGCGCTTGAGAGCCTTGCCGCCCTTGGTAGTCAGCTCCGGGATAGTCACTTCCACATCGCTTTCTACGGTCGAGCGACAGGCCAGCCGGAAGCCCTTGTCCCAGTCTTCCTGCTTGAGGTTGGCCTTGTCCGAGCGCACCTCGCCTTTGACCAGCACCTTACATTTGCCGCAAACACCATCGCCGCCGCAACAGGCATGGACATAGACCCCGACTTTGGCCGCAGCGGTCAGCAAGTTCTCGCCTTTGTTGACAGTAGCAGTGATGTTGTCGGGGAGAAAGGTAACAGTGTGCTTCATGGACGGCTCCGTGGTCTGCGGGCAGGATTTTTTACATCTGCTCGTTGAAATATCATCTTACCGCGCCCTGTTCATCCCAAGCTACGGTGCTGTCACCGTACCAAGAAATGCGTTTGCTATCAACAGAAAAGAAAGTGATGGCAGCCTGTTGTCAGAGTACACCAGTGTGGTGCGACAGAAGACACTGGTGCGGAGAGAGGAGGCTCACTGTGGCTACAGATTGGCGACAGGTGAAGTGAAACTCAGTTGTTGGGGGCATGACATTCACCCCAGCCAATCAACTGGCATAAATACTCAGGCCGAAGAAAAAAGCCAGCAGCATAGCCGATCAGCCGCAGACCGTCAATGCGCAGCTATCCTCCGTCGCCCGAAAAAAAGATGCTTTTTGCAGGCAAACATGCTAAAGGAGATAAGAAGAATCCCGACACGAAGTTTTCATCTGAGGAACAATGGATCAGGTGCTCCAGAAAAAGAAACGCTGTCTTGGCGTGCTGATCGGTGGCTCCGGCCTGATCGGTGGTACCTTAGCGCATTATTTCAAGACCAAGACCCCGGACGATTTTGATATTCGTGCGCCCAGTTCTAAAAAGCTGTCTATCCGCAACGCTCAAGATATCATCGTTTATCTTCAGCGGGTGCGGCCTGATTTTGTCATCAATGCGTCGATGGCCTCGCTGGACTCGGATGCCCAGTTAGCCTTTGAGGTCAACTATCTTGGCAGCGTCAACATAGCGCGAGCCTGCTGCGCACTTGGCATTCCCTATATCCATTTTAGCACCGCCGCCACTCTGCCACACGGGGAAAATCTGGCTGAGGAAGATCAGCTTCCCCTGAGTCCCAACCTGAGTAACTACGCCAAGTCTAAGCTCATGGCTGAGAAGACCTTGGAACACATGATGCAGCAGCATGGGTTAGACTGCACCATCATTCGGGTCTCTATTGTTTATGGTGAGCATGACCACAAGATTCAGGGTTTTCACCGTTTGCTCTTTGCTATTGCTGATGAATCGATGCCTTTTCTTTTCACCAAGAGAGGAATCAAGCATTCATACACCAATGCGGCGAAGATTCCTGCCTTTGTTCATCATGTCTTGGTGCACCGCGAGGAATTTTCTGGCCAGACCTATCATTTTGCCGACAAAGACCCAGTAGAATTAGACGACCTAATTCTAACCATCCGCGCTTATTTAGAGGTAAAGACCCCGCGAGAGATTTACGTGCCGTATCCAGTAGTCATGGGCGGTAAATACGTTCTGGAGCGGGTGGCCAGCTTTCTAAGTTGGTTCGGCATCACTGCTCGACTGCCGCCAGAGTACATGTTTCTCAAGAATGTCTATCAGCCCCAAGTACTCTCAACCAAGAAGCTGCAACAATCTAGCTTTGTTGATCCAGCCCCGGATGAAAACATTTACACCCGCCTGCCTCGTCTGGTTATTTACTATCTGACCCGCTGGGCGCATCTCAACCTAATCACCCGCTTTCGGGATGAATTCATCGGCAATGAGTTAGAGAAGGATTTTCTTTTTTCTCCTGATGAATTGCTCAATAGCATCCATGCTGATTCTGCCGCGCCGTGGCCTGCTTTATTATTAGAAGCAAAGCAGTTGATTGCACCGTTAGACGATGACGACACTGCCGATGACGGCGATTCTTTCTGACTACAAACCAATGGCCTCTTTTACTTCTCCAATACAGCTTCTGCGAGGCATTCTTGCTCTGCTTACCATCCCGCCTTTGACCGCTATCGTCTGCTTGAGCGCGATGACCGATGTGCGCTGGTTTCGCAAATCTAAATCTCAAGCCCAGCAGTTTCCTCGTGCTTGGGGTCGTATCCTCTGTCGTCTTGCCAACATCCGAGTGCGGGTCGAAGGCGGTGAGCAGCTTGATCAAGCCAAGCCCTACATCTTCATCGGTAATCATTGCAGCATGGCAGATATTATGAGCTTTTCTGGTTACATCACTCATGATTATCGCTGGATCGCTAAGAAAGAGCTGTTTGCCATCCCCATCTTTGGCACTGGCATGAAAGCGGTAGATTTCATCTCTATCGACCGCTCGCACGGCAGGGAAGCGGTGCAAAGCCTCAACGATGCAGCGCAACGCATCGCCGAAGGCAGTTCGGTTATTCTCTTCCCGGAAGGAACCCGCAGCCCAGACGGACGGCTCCAGCCTTTCAAGACCGGCGCGGTCATGCTGGCGATCAAGGCCGGGGTGGAGGTGGTGCCAGTGGGTTTCAACGGCACCTATCAGGCCCTGCCCAAAGGCAAGCTGCTCTCACGTGGCGGCGAGGTGGTGCTGCGCATCGGTACGCCCTTGCCGACCAAGAGTTTCAAGGCTAAAGACAAGCAGGAGCTGGCCACAATTCTTCAGCAGCGGGTGGCCGAACTGCTCGATAGCTGCCATCTGCCCTTGCCGGAAAATACTTAATATTTCATTTTAAGAAGGTAGTTATGTATATCAAAAAACTCACGATTAAGAATTTTCGTAACATAGGAAATTCGCCCCTTGAAATTATTCTCAAACCATTTACTCTTGTGATTGGAGAAAACAATATCGGTAAAACAAATTTATTATCCGCCGTGGCCTTGCTGTTTAGTCAGGAGCTATCTGTTACTCAACACAGAACGCTGGAACACGATGATATTAATTACGAAGCTATAACTACATTCAAAAAAGAGATTGCTGACATTGATATAAGTTCTGAAAATATTAACTTCCCTGAAGTTCTAATTGATGCTGTGCTGACTGATATGGACGATGATCAGCATAGCGTAGTTGGAGATTGGTATATCAATAAAGATTTTAACCACGCTCAAGTAACTTATAAATTTTCAATACGTTCAAATTTCGATAAAATTAATTGGATTGAAGAACAACGAAAAACACTACAACAAAAATCTACTGAAAGTAGTAAAACTGAATTAGACTATAAACTAATTGATTTTCCAGTCAAGGAATATCGATACTTGATTTACGGAGGCGGTCGGCCATCAAATGAATGTGAAGCGCGTTATTTAAAAATGCTCCGTGTTGAAATACTTGATGCTTTACGAGACGCGGAAAGAGAGTTGACTCCAGGCGGAGCGCAGCGACTTCTTTATCGCATCTTGGATCAAAAAAACCAGAGTTATTCTGATGTTAAAAGCCATTTACTATCTCTTGAACAAGCTGTCAGAAGCAACGATGCGCTGGAAGCAATGAAAACAGATGTGACTACATTATTGGATCGTATCTCACTTGCCACAGTAAACGAGGCTAACTTAATTGATTTTCATTTTTCAGCCCCGGACACTGTCGAATTGCTGAAGAAAATAGGCATGATTTATGGTTCAAGTCCTATCTCTGTCGCACGGAATGGACTTGGAAGGAACAATTTGCTTTATACTGCTCTTTTGTTATCACAACTTGCAAGAACAACTGATCTAAAAAAGGTGAGAGAAGAAGATTATGTTTGTTTCCGTTTTGTCGGCATTGAAGAGCCTGAAGCCCACCTGCATCCGCATCTTCAAGATCATTTAGGGAGAAATATTGAAGAAATTCAAAAAGACCATTCGCAACAATTGCAGTTACTGCTCACTTCACACTCAACACATATCGCAGCAAAACTCAATCTTGCCAATACAGCTATATTTTTTCGTGATGATAAAAGCGGAAAATTATCATTTCATTATGTATTGGAAAATATTGATCAAGACAAGAACAAGGATGCAATTCGCTTTCTTAGCCTTTATTTGGACGCTACCAAGTCGAGGATGTTTTTTGCGAGAAAGATAATTTTAGTAGAAGGAATTTCTGAACAAATAGTTATTCCAGCACTGTTTGAAAATGCTGAAGGAAAAACCTTGGAATCGTTAGGATGTACCGTTCTGAACGTAGATGGAGTAGCGTTCCGGCATTTTCTAACCATAGTACGAAATGGATTTTTCAAAAAATGCGTAGTGTTGACCGATCAAGACACCGGAAAGAAAACAGAAGACCGGGCAGATAAACTGAAGAGTGACTTTGAAGATGAATTAATCAAGGTTCAGATAACAAAGGAGAGTACTTTTGAAAAAGAGCTAATTGCCGCCAATCGTTCTGGAATAGGTAAGAAAATACTTTTAGATGCCCTAATATCTACCAAATCGATAAAAGGGCCAAATTTTATGGAAGTGACAGGAGCGAATGACATTGATACTGAAAATTTTTTCAAGGAGATTGAATCGTATAAATCTGAGTTTGCATTTAATCTTGTCAAAAAATTACGAGAAGATGAGAACAAGCTAACCTTGCCAAAATACATATCAGAGGCTTTCGACTTTATCAAGTAACATGGACAGAGTAATCTCAACTACAAAACCTACAATTGTTTTGGCTGGCCCTGGGGCTGGCAAGACTCACGGTATGGCAAACGAAATTGTTGCGGCTCTTGATGGGCTTCAGCCTCATCGTCATCTTGCTGCGATTACATATACTAACGCTGCGGCCAATACTATACGTGAACGACTATCCGATCTTATCTCAAACCAACGGAACGTTTTTATCGGAACGACTCATGCATTTCTTAACCGATTCATCCTACAGCCATTTGCCACAATTTTTGATGAACTTCCAGAAGAACGAATCTATGGTGCAATTGACGTAACATCAATTGCGACAAAAGAAGGAACTAAAAAACTTGTCCCTAAAGAACTCAATATAGCCAAGGCAGGGATTACTAAAAAACTCGTAGGGAAAGGAGTTGTTCCATATGATGCCATGATCAGTATAGCTGAACGCCTCCTGAAACAAAAAATGATACGAGAAAAAATTTCGTATCGGTTGCAGTTTTTGTTCATAGATGAATTCCAAGATACCGACACAAGGCAATTTAAACTATTTGAAGAAATTAGGAAAGGTAAGCACACGAAAATTTATGCTGTTGGAGATACGGAGCAGTACGTTACTGGATTTACATACGGGATGCGGGGGCAAAAAATCCCTGATTTTAATCAAATTCCATTTCATACGTTTCTTGAGAAATCAACAAAAAGTGAGAATTTACAGAACAGAAGAGCTAATGGTGAACTGATAGAATTTGCAAACAAATTTCGAAGTGATACATTGCGACAAATATCAGTAAAGCCATACAGAGATAAGCAATGCGTATTTTTTATTAATACTAATAGTATTGAACCTTCTATTGAATCATTCAAAATAATATCTGAGGATATAGAACGTGAAGAAGATATACTCTCACGACTCTATCTCGGCTTTAAAAATGACACTTTCGACTCAGTTCGAGAAAAATTTGGCATCACTCCTATTTCAAACGATAGCTGTAAGGTGAAAACAGTTTTATGTAATGCTCTGGAGTTGATTTCATGGACTGTTGGCCTGAGTCAGAGGTGCGCAAGAGAAAAATTCAATTTAACACTTCTTGAATGGCGTTTCATAGGGATAAAAATTTTACGAAGATGTCAATCGCAAGGTTTTAATTCTGATCAGTTGCTTGAATTTGTTACTCAATATTTTAGTGATGTAACGTCTGCTTCCAGAAAGAATGCTATTCAAGAAAATTTGGAACAAATCAAAAATATATTAATTACTGGGATACATCCATACGCATCAGAACGATGCTCGTCAATCCACAAAGCGAAGGGACTTGAAGCTGATGCCGTTTTAGTGGTAGCCCGGACTACGAATGAATTGAGAAAATGGCTTACAACTGATCCAATTACTCGTTGCGCAGACAAAAATGATACATGTCGTCTCGGTTATGTAGCAATTACTCGTCCACGAGAGTTATTGTGTTTTACCTGTCTGAAGCCACTTGATGATGAAACTTGGCATTTTCTTTCTGACCTTGGTGTTACTATAGTATAATTACAGCTCATATTCTGTTATCACGTTGTATTTTCTTGCGAAACCATATTGATATGGCATAATAGCATTTGTTTCTATAGCTTTTTCCGATAACCAGCAACTAACAGGACTTACCCATGAACCGCCCAATTTTTCCTCAGATTCCCCTCTTGCTGCTTGCGCTGCTGCTTTCCTGCCTTGCCGCAGGAACGGCCTTGGCCGCTCAACAAAACACCGTTTTCTTGCCCCTGAAGATCAATGCGGAAGAAAGCGGTCCCTTGGCGCAGCAGGCGGACGCGGCCTTGCAGGCAGCTTTGGCGAGCAAGAATTTTACCATGCTTTCCCGCAGCGAGGCGGAGCAGCTTGTTGACTACAGCGGTGCTTGGCCGCCGCCCGCTGCGGGCTTGACCAAAGCAGCGGAACAGAGCAGTATGGATTATGCCGCAGCAGGCAGCCTCACAGTGATTGGTAAGCAAATTTCTGTTGATATGCAGATCATGGATCTACTGGAGCCGGGCAAAGCGCAGTCTGCCTTTCGGGAAGCATCGTCTATCGATAATCTCCCCCTTGCCTTGGAGGGTATTCTCACTGACATCTTAGGCAAAACCAGCAAAGAGCTGATCATTGCTTCGGTGGCTCCAGCAGGCAATACGCGGATCGACTCTGGTGCGATTCTTGGTAAAATCAGTGCCAAGCCCGGCGAGTTATACAGCCCGGACAGTTTGCGCAAGGATTTGAAAGCGATCTTTAAAATGGGCTATTTCGACAACGTGACCATTGAGGTTGCCGATTCGCCCAAAGGTAAAAAGGTAGTCTTTCGGGTGCTGGAAAAGCCGCTGATCAGCAAGATTTCCTATTCTGGCCTGAAAGAGTTAGACGAGAAAGATGTGCAGGATGCAGCGAGTATCAAAGCTAACACCATTCTTAATCCCTCCGCACTTAACGACGCACTCAAACGCATAAACGAACTGTACCGCAGTAAAGGATATTCCGCTGCCAAAAGCAGCTTCAAAATCAATCAGCCCGATGCCAAAAC
>JAGIXO010000089.1 GCA_026122915.1 Candidatus Electronema nielsenii
GCCAGAAATCCTGATTCAATGCCTCAGCCGACATCCAAGGACATCGCTTTGGGAAGGTTTGTTCTGGCAGTCCCGTCTCATCAGCCGCCGCTGCTCTTTGATTGTGTTCACCCAGCTTCTGCCGCGATATTCCAGCTGATAAATCCATTTTAATAAATGCGCAAACAGCAATTATAGACGGCTTTCTAAAGCATTCTCTTCACTTCTTCCCATGCTTTCAACTTCTTCAAGCAAATTTTTTAAATCAACTGCATCAAGCCGTCCTGCTTTAATTAAAGCCGCCTGTTCCTGAATCCATCCGTAAAAATCAGTGTCGTATTGTGTTGCGATACCCATGAACTACTACTCCAATCCCATTGCACAGTCTTTCTTAACTTGCAGCCCTCTCATCCATTATCCTACTGCGTTCATTTCCAAAAATTCTTCTTTGAGTTTCTAACGGAAGGCATGGTATAATAGATCGAAATTCAGCGCAAGGAAAAAAATGATCGACAGAGAAAAAACAGCAGACAAAGCGGCAGAGTTATTTGCGGAGGGGTTTCATTGCAGTCAGGCAGTTCTACATGCCTGCGCAGGGCTGTTTCGGGAGGAGCCGCCGCCCTCGGAGTTGACAGCGGCAATGTCCGCCTTTTCCGGTGGAATGGGCATGAGCGGCCAAACCTGCGGTGCGCTTTCAGGAGCCTTGGCAGCTATCGGCTTTGCCTTGGGGAAAACCACTCCAAAAGGAACAAATCATCAGCAGTTGAATCAACTTGGCCATGAAATGGTCAGGGAATTCGCTCGGATCACCAGCGAATACGGCGGGATAAACTGTGCCGATATCGCCAAAATTGACTGGCAGGACAGCGAGGCGGTGCAGCGGTTCCGCACAGACCCGAATAGCACCCGAAAATGCTGCGTCCGCGTGGTCAGAGAAACAGGCGGCTGTTTGCATGATTTAGTCAGGAAGCATCTTGCGTAACACAACAGGCTGCCGGGTAGTTCCGACAGCAAATCTGCTGCCCTAACTTATTGTGCGGGCAGCGCAGTTCAACCACAAAACATGGGAGGGAGAGAAGATGAAGACAGAAAAACGTCAACTTCTGGGCCTGGCGGTTTCCGCCTTGGTCATGGCAGCCTTGAGCGGCTGCGGAAGGTATGCAAAAACAGAATTTGTAATGACACCCCCGTCCTCGCCTGAAGGCCAGATGTGCCTGATGAAATGCGAAAAGGACAGAAAACAGTCGATGGACAACGAGTATCTCCAGCAAAAGAATTGCGAGCATCACAATCGGATGGTGCGGTTAGAGTTTGAGCGCTGCATCGCTTCCGGTGCAACCAATTGTTATCACGCCAGCGCGCTGCCTTGTCCTTCTCCGCGTGCTGACCGCTGGGAGAATGAATACCGTCACTGCTATCAGAGCTGCGGCGGCTCCGTCAACACCAAAGAGGTCTGTACTGGCGGCTGGTGTCTATAAGTTTTTTTCTTCAATAGAACGGGCTGATCAAGCCCAACGAGAAGTCAGACCTCCCGCAGCAGTTTTTTTGCAGGAGATCTGACTTTCTTTTTTTCACATTTTTCCTTTCTCCGCCCATGTCGTTCAATTCACCTTACACCCTGCTCCACCGATCCTCCCAGTGCGCAGCCCGCAGCGGCAGGGTTTCCACCCTGCACGGCAGCGTTGAGACCCCGGTTTTCATGCCAGTCGGCACGCAGGCCACAGTCAAGGCAGTCACCCCAGAAAATTTGGAGGAGCTGGGTGCGCAGATCATTCTTGGCAACACATATCACCTTTTTATTCGGCCCGGCCATGAGCTGATCCGCAGCTGTTTCGGTGGATTGCACAAGTTTATGCACTGGGACAAGCCGATTCTCACCGATTCTGGCGGGTTCCAGATATTCAGCCTGAAAGAACTGGCGAAAATCACCGAGCTGGGCGCGGAGTTCCGCTCACATATTGACGGCAGCAAACTCTTTCTCAGCCCGGAAAAGGTGGTCGAGGTGCAGGAGGCACTCGGCTCGGACATCATGATGGTTTTAGACACCTGCATTCCCTATCCGGCGACTTTTGACGAAGCGGCCAAGGCCACGGCCCTCACCTCGCGCTGGGCGAAACGCTGCCGCACCGCGCAGAACGAAACCGGCCAGTTGCTCTTCGGCATTGTCCAAGGCGGCATGTATCCAGAATTGCGGCGGCAGTCGGCGGAAGAGCTGATTGATATCGGCTTTGACGGCTACGCGCTCGGCGGCCTGTCGGTCGGCGAACCCAAAGAGCAGATGCACGCGATGCTCGACGCGACCGTTCATCTCCTGCCGGACAACCATCCCAAGTACCTGATGGGCGTGGGCACGCCGGAGGATTTAGTCGAGGGCGTGTTTCGCGGTGTTGACATGTTCGACTGCGTGATGCCCACCCGCAACGCCCGCAATGGAATGCTCTTTACTTCAAGCGGCAGAGTTGTTATAAAAAACAGTTGTTATCGGGAAGATCAGGGGCCAGTGGACGAGCGATGCAACTGCTATACCTGTCGTAATTATTCCCGCGCTTATCTGCGCCACCTTTTTCAATGCAACGAGATTCTTGCCTATCAGCTCAACAGCATCCACAACTTGCATTATTATTGCTCGCTGATGGCTGAGATGCGCAAAGCGATTGCAGCAGATCGGTTTATGGAGTGGCGGAAGGCGTTTTATGCGCAGCGGGAAGTGCAAGCCAAAGAATAGAGGAAAAAAGAATGACAACGCTGCAACTTGAAGGAATTGACAGTTTTTTCTATGATCAAATAAAGCAGATGGCAGAATTAGAGAACCGTTCTGTCAGTCAGCAGATTGTACATGTTGTCAAAGAATATCTTGCAAAGGAAAAACAGATCAGAACGACTCGCTCACCTGCGGATGTCTTGCTTGAATTGGCCGGTTCTTGGCAGGATTCAAGGGATGCTGATGAAATCATCAGCGAAATCAGAAGCAGCAGGCGCAATTCTACAAGATTTGACCAGATATTCTGATGTATCTTCTTGACACGGATATAATCATCTACAGCCTCAAAGGACATGCTGCTGTTCTGGAAAATCTCCGGCGGCATCGCAACGCTTCTCTTTGTGTAAGCGTCATTTCCTTGATGGAGCTGTATTATGGAGCGTACAAGTCGCAACGGATTGAAAGCAATCTGGCAAAGGTTAAAACGATTGAAAAAACTTTGAAGGCAATTCAGGCAGGGGAGGAAATTGTTGAGCTGTTTGGAATGCTGAAATCAAAATTGGAAGCAAAGGGGCAACCGACTGATGATTTTGATCTTGTTATCGCCTCTACCGCTCTGGCGCATAACCTGATTTTAATCACGAAAAATACCCGGCATTTTCAAAAAATTGAAGGGCTGAGGATTGAAAATTGGAGCCAGCTTGAATAACAATTGATGGCGGAGATGCGCCAAGCAATTGCAGCAGATCGGTTTATGGAGTGGCGGAAGGCGTTTTATGCGCAGCGGGAAATACCGCTATAAAAAAACAGGAGAAATAACATGAATCAGCAAATGAGAACCGAAGATGAAATCATCGTGAGGCCATATATTTTTTTGCTCGAAGAATACAGAACTTTGAGGGATGAAATTAAGGCGACTAAAGATCGTATTTTCAAGATAGCTGGATTGTCAGCAGCTGGAATGCCATCTTCTTATTTTTTTGCACAAAATAATAATATTGAAATTCTAAAGATGAGCCTACCTTTTCTTATCTTTGCAGTCATGATGCTTTATCTTGCTGAAAATAGATCACTAATGCGTTGTGGTAAGTATATTAAAGATTGCATTGAGCCTACAGTTATAAAGCTGAGATACGGAAATGGCGGGGAAGTATTAAACAAATGGAAAGGTTGGGAATATTTTCTTGAGGAAAATGACAATAAAAATGCATCTTTTATCAAAAATACCAAGAGATCCGCTGAAAGAATATCTGCATCATTTTTTTATATATTTTTTATAATTCATTATATTGCTTCCGTTGCACTGTCAGTAGGAGCTTTTTATCATAAATATAAAGATGCTGGCTGGTACTGCTCCCTTACATTCTGGATTGTAATTGGATTTGGTTTTTTATTTTATTTTCTCATTGTTTTCCCAAAGTCAATATCAACAAAAGCATAGAGGAATGACAATATGTTGATTTCAGACATTGGCGGGACAAACAGTAGATTTGCCTGTTTTCAGCAAGAAGGCGATAATTTTCTGATTGAAAGCGCGACAGCAGTCAAAACAAACGATTTTAATTCCTTCGAGGAAGTGCTGAACGCGCTGAAAAAAAACAGCGGACAATTTGACGTAAATCAGCACAGTAAATTCCTTCTTGCCATTCCTGGCCCGGTGACTCCGACAGATTTGCTTTCCTTTCCTTATGTCAAGTGGCAAATCAGCAAATCGCGCTTGCAAAAACTTTATCCTGAAACAGCGATTTCCTTTATCAACGATTTCACTGCGCAGGCGTATGGCTGCCTGACTGAGGCCGTTGCCAATGCTCTGCCTTTGATCAGCACAGAGCAGGCGCAGAACGATATCGCCATTGTCGGCGCAGGAACAGGGCTTGGCCACGGGATGCTAAAGAAAATCGGAGAATCTGATTACGTGCATATTCCGTCTGAAGCAGGTCAGATTCCATTTCCTTTTGCAGTAGATGAATTCGAGCAAAAATACAGAGCATTCATCGTTCAGCAAACCGGCATTGCCAATCCAGTCGGTGATGCTGTCGTTTCCGGCAGAGGTCTTGCCATGCTCCATCAATTCCTCACCGGAAGATCGTTGCCGCCCAGCGAGGTTGCCGCTGAAATTAATGTCAAATCAGAAACAACGCGCTGGTTCGCCACATTCTACGCCAGAGATTGCAGAAATTACGTCCTCACCACGCTGGCAGCGGGCGGCAAATTATTTATCTCTGGCGGTGTTGCTATGAAAAATCCTTTCTTGGTTGACAATGATGCTTTCAGAAACGAATTCCTGCAAGGTTCTGACACAGCAAAAAACGTGCTTGCGCACATCTCGGTTGCTCTTATCCAAGATGAACGAATTGGGCTATTTGGTGCTGCTTGTTACGCATCAAAACTACCATCTTAGATGATGATTACGCTTGTGTTTACAAAATGAACACTTCAAAGATGAACGAATTAATCCAAATCAGCCTTGCTGAATCAAAGCGGGCCAAAGATGCTTTCGCCGCTGAATCAGCAGGTAAAATCATCGAATTGGCAGAGCTGATCGTTGATAGCTTTCGCAACGGCGGTAAACTGCTTATCTTCGGCAACGGCGGCAGCGCGGCGGACGCGCAGCACGTAGCGGCGGAGTTCGTCAACCGCTTCCTCATCAATCGCGCCCCGCTGCCCGCCATCGCCCTCACCACCGACACCTCAATCATCACGGCGGTGGGCAATGATTTTTCCTACGAGCAAATCTTTGTTAAGCAGGTGCAGGCACTCGGCAAGCCGGGCGATATCGCCCTTGGCATCACGACTTCTGGCACCTCGCCTAATGTAGTCAAAGCATTGGCTGTCGCGCGAGAGCTGGGCCTGAAAACCGCTGCGCTGACCGGCGGTTTGAGCATCAAGCCGAATGGCGTGGTGCAATATTGCGATCTGGTACTGAATGTGCCGTCTCCCTCCACGCCCCGCATTCAGGAGGCGCATCTCTGGATCGAACATCTGCTCTGCGAAATCGTGGAGCGGGAGATGTTTGGCAAAGCCTAATCGCCTGCGGAGAAAAATCATGCCTTCTGTTCCCCCCCTCGATTTCAGCGGCCTCAACACCTATTCCCTGCACGAGCGTCATTCCAAAGTCACGGTGGCGGATTTCGCCCAGCCTGCCACGCCGGGCATAACCGTGCGGGAATTGATCGCCAATCTGCCCAAACAGCTTGCAGGCAAGGATTTTCCAGAGCTGGTGGAGCGGATTGCCGCAGCGGTCAGCAACAAGCGGCCTGTGCTGGTCGGCATGGGCGCGCATGTGATCAAGGTGGGGCTTGCGCCGGTTCTGATTGACCTGATGGAGCGCGGGATCATCTCTGCGCTGGCCCTGAACGGGGCGGGCATCATCCATGATGCAGAAATTGCGATGGTTGGCCGCACGTCTGAGGAGGTTGCCAGCGTGCTCGGTGCCGGAGCATTCGGCGCGGCGCGTGAAACCGGCGAAGTGCTCAATCAGGCGATCAATCAGGGCGCAAGGGAAGGCATCGGCATCGGCGAGGCCGTGGGCAACGCGCTGCTTCAGCAGAATTTCCCCTTCAACAGTCAGAGTTTGCTGGCGCAGGCGCGGCGGCTCGGCATTCCTGTGACCGTGCATGTGGCGATGGGCACGGACATCATTCACATTCATCCGGCGGCGGACGGCGCGGCCATCGGCCAGTGCAGCCATCACGATTTCCGCGTCTTTTGCCGCTTGGTCAGCGGGCTGGAAGGCGGGGTGTATCTCAATCTCGGCTCGGCGGTGCTGTTGCCGGAAGTTTTCCTCAAGGCGCTGACCGTTGTCCGCAACCTTGGCCATGTGGCGCAGCGTTTTACTACCGCTAACTTTGATTTTATCCGCGCTTACCGGCCCGCAACCAATGTGGTGCATCGGCCCACGCTCGAAGGCGGCAAGGGCTTCAATTTCACCGGCCATCATGAGCTGATGATTCCGCTGCTGGCGGCGGCGGTTGTGGATAAACTGGAGCAAAAGCATTCGCCGTTGAATTGAATTGAATTGATTTGATTTTCTTCCTGCTGCAACCGCGCCATGTGCCGTTTGAATCGAGGCGTTTTCGATTGGAATCACCCTGATTCCGATTGGAATCGGGACGATTTCAACTTGAATTGCCACGATTCCAATTGGAATTAAGCCGATGCACGTGTGAATCAGAGCAATTCCTGTGTGAAACAGGACGATGTCAACAGGAAACGTCTCAATTTCGATTGGAATCATGCCGGTTCCAATTTGAATCAAGGCAATTCCAATCGGAATCGGGTTAATTCCAATTGGAATTGGGATGATTCAACCGAGGTTTGCGGCGAACAAAGCTGGGTTTCAGGCAGGCGGAGCGGGCTTCGCGGCGCATGATGCTGGCAGCGGTGCGCAAACCGCTGAGTTTGCGGCGGATGGCGGTGTTTGTGGACAGGATGGAGGAAGATTGATTATAAGTCCGACGGACTTACGTATCTGTGTTTTCATGCGGTTGTTCCGTATGACTTTATAATTTTCCCAGCGCATACTGCTTACCTCTTCTTCTATTTAAGCACCACGGTGTGGTGCATGTCAAATAATAATTGGAAACGAGGATAAATGATGGAGGACGACTATAGTGTTTAAGTTTTAAATCAGTTGTGTTGTAATTTAC
>JAGIXO010000009.1 GCA_026122915.1 Candidatus Electronema nielsenii
GGCCAAATATTGGCTGGCAGTGGATCAGTACATCGGCGGCGTGGAGCACGCGATTCTGCATCTGCTCTACTCGCGATTCTTCACTAAGGCTCTGCGCGACCTCGGTTATTTGCACATTGACGAGCCGTTCACCAATCTGCTCACTCAGGGCATGGTGATCAAAGACGGGGCCAAGATGTCCAAATCCAAGGGCAACGTGTTGATCCTGATGATTTGATTCAGCAGTATGGAGCCGACACGGTGCGGCTTTTCGCTCTTTTCGCCGCCCCGCCAGAACGCGATTTAGAGTGGAACAGCCAAGGCGTGGAAGGCTGCTTCCGCTTCCTCAGCCGTGTTTTCCGCCTGATTCACGCCAGCTTGGACTGCTTCGTCCCAGAGAAGACGGACGCGATTGACATAGCTACCCTTACGCCCGCTGACCGCCAACTCCACCGTAAAACCCACCAGACCATTCGCCGGGTGACAGAGAGCATTGAAAAAGACTTTCATTTCAACACCGCCATTTCCGGCGTGATGGAGTTAGTCAATCAGATCAGCGCGGAAACTGCCCAGCCGACGGCCAGCAGCGTGCTGCGCGAGGCCCTCGAAACCGTGCTGCTCCTGCTTTTTCCGATGGTGCCGCATTTCTGCGAGGAAATGTGGCAGCTCACCGGTCATAGCCAGACCTTGCAGACTCAGGCGTGGCCGAGCTTTGATCCCGCTGCGGCAGAGGAAGACGAGCTGACCATTGTCATTCAGGTCAACGGCAAGCTGCGTGGCCGCCTTACGGTCGCTACCGACACCGGTGAGGAGGAAATTAAACAACTTGCTCTGGTCGACGAAAAGGTGATCAGCTTTATCGCGGGAAAGACGGTGCAAAAAATCATTGTCGTCAAAGACAAACTTGTTAATATTGTCATCAAATGAATCCGAAGGAGCCAACTGTGAACAGAACCTACGCAAAGCTGCTGTTCGTCCTCTGCCTCTCCCTCCTGCTCGGCGGCTGCGGCGGCTATTATTTCCCTTCTGTCTATGATGGGCCAGAGGTATCAATCTACATGCCAACTTGGAGCAACCGCACGGATAAACTCGGCATTGACAGCACGATGTATAATTCGCTGTCGTCGTGGTTCTTAAAATCAGACAAAATCAGTCTGACTAAAGAAAAAGAAGGCGCGGATATGATTCTGGCTGGCGAAATCACCTCGATCCATCTGCCCAGCATTGGCTGGAGCGGCGCAGCCCGTACCACTGATGTCAAGGTTGAGCTGATTTTGCGTTATGTGCTGAAGGATATAAAGAGCGGTAAAATTCTTTGGGAGGAACCGAATCAAGTCTGGACTGAAGACTACAACACCGTAGCGCAGCAGGCCAGCTCAGAGGATGAGGCGATTGAGCATATTCTTGACGATGTTTCGGAGAAAATTTATCTGGGTACGATATCCAGAATCCGCACGATGTCTCAAAAAAACGTCGCTCAGTAGGCGAATGCAGGTTTGGGCGGCACGTGCCGCCCAGTTGTAGAAATACCTGTTGACTTCAGCGCAGCCCTTGACAAAATAACAGGTAGAGTTGACAATCCTTGTATATGTTTCACCTGTCAGCTTTCCGGCCAGCACGCTGCAAAAAAAGAAAAAATTGGCAAGTCGATCAAAAAGAGCTTCCATATATATGATTATCTGGCGTATAGTCAAAAAATGGAGATAGACCGGTCGGCCCCAGACCTGCCGGACAACCAAAGTAAAGCGAATGAGGGTACCAGATGAACTACGGTGTAGTCAGCCAAGAACAGCTTGAAAAGATTGATGAAATACTGTCTGAACAGCTCATCAAAATCGGTGTGGACTGTGTCATCATCATTGATATGGCAGGAAACATCATCACGGCAAAGGACAACGGCACATCTAAGTATGATGTCTATTCTTTTGCCGCTCTGGCAGCCGGTAACTTTGCCACGGTTGATGCAATGGCCAAATTAGTAGGTGAGCAGGAATTCTCCCTACTTTTTCATAAAGGCACGGACTGCAATATCCATTTCTCCAAAATTGACGATGAGTTGCTTCTGATCACTATGTTCGGAAAGCATATTTCATTAGGTTTTCTCAGGCTGAACGTTGTGAAGGCCCTAGAGCAAATACGGAGACTCTGGGCGGGCAAATAGAGATTTTTTCTTAACCCCACCTTCACCAACAGCATTAATTCATCCAGCGGGAGACTGCCTTGAGCTTTATAAATCTACGTGAAAAGATTGTCCAAGTAAAAGTTGTTTATTATGGGCCAGGAAGAGGAGGGAAAACTTCCAATCTGGAATACATCAACCGAAAATTCAGCAAACAGATTCAGTCCGAGATGGTCAGTCTGAAGACCCACGGCGACCGAACACTGTTTTTTGACTTTTTGCCTTTTGATATGGGTAAAATTAAAGGTTATGAGCTGAAAATCCAGTTGTACACTGTACCTGGTCAAGTTAAATACAACGCCACTCGTAAGTTGGTACTGAAAGGTGTAGACGGTCTTGTTTTTGTTGCTGATGCCCAAGAGGCGATGCGAGAAAAAAATATCCGCTCGCTCAATCAGCTGCATGAAAATTTAAAGGAATACAAGGAATCAATTTTTAAAATTCCTTTAGTCATGCAATACAATAAGGTCGATTTGCGTGATCAAGGTATTCCTATCCTGCCTACTTCGGTACTGGAGCAAGACCTGAACAGCAAATTGAAAGTACCGTATTTTGAGGCCAGTGCGCTCACTGGATACAATGTACCGGAAACCCTCAAGAAAATCATCTCTCTTACCGTAGTGTCGGTGCAGAAAAAACTTCTGTAAACGGAACGGCATGGACAGCTGATGCAGTGCCTCTGATAAGTCCAAACAAGATTATGGCCCCCTCAATCGACGAATTTGAAGACCTCACTCAGTTTGCAGACGAATCCTTCGACACCGAAGAAGTAGATCTATTTGAATTCACGGATGATGAGGATTCTCCGTTGCTTCGTCTCAAATCGATCGTTCTTTCTTTGGACTGGGACATTACCGAAGAAATTCTGACTGAGCTGAATGATGAGTTGGCCAATCTGCGTTCGATGTGGAAGGACGACAAAGTGGCGCAGATATATCTTCAAGGCATGGAAAATGTGGGGAGATATATGCAGGCTGAAGGTGCTTATGCGCATCCCAATGCCATTAAGCTGCTCCTCACTCTTTATCACAACTATGAAAAAATAATTTCCTCGCCCAACATCAGCGGCGACAGCATTACCGCTATGCTCAAGGCGGACATCCGCAAGTTCAAGGTATTACAGTATCAAATCAGTGCCCTCAAAAAGACGCAAGGCAGTCATGATGCTGCTGAAGCTGCGCCAGAAGAGATTGAAGAAGGTACTGCCACTACTCCAGCCGCAACGCAAAAACAGAAGGAAGCCGCTGCTTCCATGCCACCACCATTACGCAGCATGGAAGCCACCATTTTAGGGTTAGAATGGGAAGTTACCGATGAGGGGTTAGAAAAATTTAACACCGAAGCTACGCAGCTACGCAGCCACCTGAGCGGCAACACTGAGGGTCAGGTGCTGATTCAAGGGCTACAGGCTCTCGGTGCCTACATTCGGGAACAGAAAACCAACGCTCATCCTGATTCTTTCACCATTCTCCACTCTTTTTATGATGCCCTGAAAATGCTCTTGGAAAGCCCGGAGCTGGGTGCAGAGCAACGGCGACAGATATTAGTGGAGCAGATCAGCAGTCTGAACAGTTTGAAAGAGGTCATCGCTCGTTCAGGGGCAAGCAAAACTGCTGAAGCAGAAGAGGAGGTTCCTGAGCAGCTTGAAGAAGAGCCGGATACCCCTACTGACGAGGAAGAAGATGTGCTGGCAGATGATTTTGGTGCGCCTGATGAAGAGTTGGATGGTTCACCTGCTCTTGCCGATGAGGACGGAATGAATTTTGATTTCGCCTTTGATGACGATGAAGCTGAGACAAAACCCCAGAAAAGCAGTGCGCCAGCTCCCGCTGTTCAGCCTGAAAAGCCAGTTCCGTCAAAAGTAGCGACTGTTGTAACTGCCAAACCAGCAACGATCGCTGCGGATGATGAGGACGAATTTGACGACGACCTGTTCTCGGATAGCGGTGGTGTTACGCCCGCGCTTGCCGATGAAGATGAGGAAGGAGGTTTTAGCGACAGCTTTGCTTCTACAGATCTTGGCGGAGAACGGGCTGCTGAACTTGATGAAAAGTTAGATTCATTCTTTAATTTTGACGACAACGAAGAAGAAAAGCCGAAGGCAGAAGCACCGAAGCCAAAAGTCGCTGCCAGTGTTTCGCCTGCTGAACCACAAAAGCCACAAAAACAGTCCTTGGCGAAAATTTTAGACAATATGCCTGAGGAAGACGATGAGGATGACACACTTGATTCCTCGTTTTTTAATTTTGATGATGAATTGGAAAATGTTGCTTCGACTAAGCTGTCAACCGAAGATGATAACGACACTCTGAGCTTTGACGATGAGCTGAGCGACGATTTTGACAGCAAAGCGGCAAAACCCTCGGGCAAGACTCCGGTTACTGCGGTCTTGACTGATTCTGATGAAGAGCAACGCCTTTCAACAGTTGGGGATAGTCTTGATGATGAGGACGAAGGGGATGACGAGTTAGATTCATTTTTTAATTTTGACGACGAAATAGAACGCACTGATACTCCACAGAAAGCAATATCATCAATAGCAGTTGAAGAACAACATGGCGACACACTGAATGTTGACGATGACATGTTCAACGAGCAAAAGGAAGAAACAGATAGGCCGTTCGTGACTGCTGCTTTGACTGACGAAGATGGAGCGGAAGATACTTTAGCTGTTGATGACGACACGCTTTCCTCTGGCCTTGATTCGTTTTTTAGCTTTGACGATGATGCTGATGAAGGGTTAAAGACTGAGCCTACTGCTGCTTTAGCTGGGGAAAATGCTGATATTTCTCTGGATGATGACGATGACATGTTCAACGAGCAGAAGGAGGAAGAAACGGCTAAACCATCCGTGACTGCTGCTTTGACTGACGAAGATGAAGTAGAAGATTCTTCAACTACGAATTTTGCGGTAGATGAAGTGGAAGAACACGGACTCGGTTCCGGGTTTGACTCCTTCTTCAGCTTTGATGATGGGGATGCTCCGAAGACAGCAGCAGTAGCGGTTGAAGAAAATGAGGATAGTCTAAGTTTTGACGACAATATGTTTGGCTTGCAGGACGAAAAAGATACTCTCATTGCGCCTGCACTTGTTGATGAAAACGAGGAAAGTGCTTCATCGGTAAATGAAGAGGATGATGTTGCCGAGTTGAGATTTGATAATGACATATTCGGCGAGCAGGATGAGATAGCTGATGAAGAGTCATCAGTTGAGGAGACCTTGGCTGATGAGGAAGAATTTTCCTTGTCAACGGATAGAGATGCTCCGGGTGATGACGGATTAGATTCTTTTTTCAACAGCTTTGATGATGAGGTCAAAGAAGGTCTGAAAACTGAGTCTGCGACTATAGCTGCCGTTTCTGACCTCAATGACGATGATGACAAAGGGTTTGCATCAGCAGCAGGCATTGATGTGGAACGAGCAGCTGAAATTAAGAACAAACTTGATTCTCTTTTCAATTTTGATGATGAACCGGCGGTAAAAGAAACGGCAGTAGAGGTTCCTCAAGCAGATGAAGATACAGATACGCCAGAGCTGGATGATGAATTCATAACTGCCTTGGATGAAGAACCTGCGCAGAAAGAGGAGGAAATGTTTTTCACCTCCAAGTTTGCAGTCACCGAAGAAGAGGCTGTAGCTGATGCCGACGATGACGGACTTTTTGGTTTAAATCAAGATGAAAAATCCTTTTCTGCTGATAGTCAGGATACTGATGCGGTGCAAGAGGACGACGATGCGTTCTTTGCCTTTGACAGCAGCAGCGTGACAGATAAAGAAAAAGGGGCCGAGCTTTCCAGAGATGAAGAGCCTGCAATCTTGTCCTCTGATGATGAGGAAAGCAGCGATCAAGATTTCTTCCATTTTACTGCTGAGGGTGAAGATGCTGTACTTGATGAAGAAAATACATCTACTCTTGATGATGACGGGTTGTTTGGTTTGAATGAGCCAGCTGAAGAAAACTCTATTCTCGCTGAGAATCAGGATGACAATGAGGCTTCCTTTACCTTTGAAACTGACAGCAACGTAGAGAAAGATACTTGGAAGGAGGCTGATGTTTCTGCTGTACTACCGGGTGAGGATTCTGATGATCTCCTTCTTGGTGAAGAATATGAAACAGAGAGCGAACCAGCGGCTTTGTTCGGTCAAGATGAGATGCAGTATCCTTTTAGATTCAATGCTGATGAATCGACAATAAAGGAAACTGAGCCTGATGATGTTGATGAAGAAGAGCTAATCACGGCTGAAAACAGCGGTGAAAGCGCAGCTGATGTAATTTCATCTCTTACTGCTGTTGCTGTAGCCCTTACGGCTGTACCTTCAGCGCATCATTTGCGGCAAATATCTGAACTGGCAGTTGCGGCTCAGAAAGAAAATTCTCTGCCGCCGCACCAGTCCATTGTGCTTAATCTGATAGATTCCTCAGTAGTTATGCTTGCTAAAGCCCCGCATGGCACGGTGGTCAGTAGTGCGATTGTCAAAGAGCTGGTTGCCGCACTCAACAAAGCAGAAACACCAGTTGTGCTTGCCAACATGATCAGCCGTTATACTGCTTGGCAGCGAGATTTCTTTGAGCAAATAATTCTCAGTAAAGAACAACAGAAAGTAGCTCTGCCAAAAGAAAGCAGTCCTGAGGATGTCGGCCTGCGTTTGGTTCAGGAAAAATTCTCTCAGCTCAAATTAGAGATGATGGAAGAATTTAATCGGCTGAGACAAGAGATGATGGAAGGAAGACACTAAAAATGAAATCCTCCCAGTACCTCTGGGAGGATTTCATTTTTTACACTCCTCTCTGCAACAAACTATCCCACTTACATTCCGTCTATAGCTAAAGCACAATAAAATGACTACAGCATAGACTGCTGAAAAAGTTCATCAGTGGAGTGGAGCAGCCGAGTTTTCTTTTGAAGGCTTTCGTATGCTCTATTGGATGGATCAAGGTGTCAGGGGAATAAGGAGGACGATATTCAAATAGACATCCGGTCCGGCGACTTCAATGGCCTCCTCATCGACTTTTGGATGAAAGAACGTCTTTCCGACTGATTTTCAGCCGTTTCAACATCTCGCATATGACGCGTTGGCTACAGCCAAACGCTCCGCACGTTCATACTGTTCCACGTCACGGGCAAGACGAGCCATATCAACAATCTTTGCCGCAGATTCACTTTCTCCTAAAGGCTTCAGCAAGCTCCGTCACTGCCATTGCGTAGCGATTAGAGTGGTTCCACTCGGTGATGGCTTGAAAATTAGGATAGCCTGCAATATAGCGAAATTCTTGCGCAGACTGCTGCGGACTCAGTTCTAACCCGACGATGGACAACAAGCGGTCTCCTAGTGAGGGCGGAAGATTTTTTCCTTGCGCATCACGCACTAATTGCCAAGACACCCTGCCTTTCTTCCAGCCTTTATCCATCGCTTCGCTCAATCGTGCATCCGTGAGCTTGTTACCCAGTTCGGCATAAACCGGCGCATCCAGCACCCAACCGTGCTTCTTGATATAATTGGCGATTGAAGCCAGCACGTCCGGTACTGAATTCCAGACATCTTTCTGCGCGTTGCCATCAAAACTCACGGCAAAGGAGCGAAAGGACGAGGGAATAAATTGTGTCTGGCCAAAAGCTCCAGCGTAGGAGCCTTTAACTCCATGCGGATCAACTCCGTTTTCCTTGCAGAGCAGGAGAAAATGCACCAGCTGCTCGCGGAAAAAGTCTGCCCGCCTCGGATACGCGTCAAACAGAGTGTTAAGGGTCTGGAGTACATTGAAATCACCCTGATTGCTGCCGTAGCGGGTTTCCACTGCCCAAATGGCGACAACGAACTCCCGATCCACACCGAACTGCTGCTCGACTCGGTCCAGCAATTCCTTGTGTTCCTTGAGCTTTGCTTTGCCGGTAAGAATATTCTGTGGGGTGATAAAGAGGGGAAAATATTTGTAGTAAGGCTTGGCTTCCCAAGGACGGTCCATCAGCTCCAGCACCCGCTTAGAGATGGTCACGCCGGTGAAAATTTGCTTTAGTTCCTGCGGGCTGAAATGATATTTGCGCTCTAACTCACTGAAGAGCATTCTGTATTTTGGCTGATGCAGATCAATCTGCTGGCCGTCTTGCACCAAGTCCGCAGCATTGGGCGTTTGAGTTTTCTCCACCGCTAAGGTTGCAGTGGGTAAAGAAAAAAGAAAAGCGGCCAGCAGAACAGAGCGTGAAAAGGAAAAAAGGTGCATGAAAGAAGTTCGGAGGGTTAATTTGATCAGAAAAACAGCCGCCCAAACTGGCAACTGAAGGCTCGGATGAATTCATCTAATTGATCAGCGGGCAGCGCGTTGATGCCTGCCGCTGCCGCCCGTCCACCGCCGCTGGGAAATTGACGGCAGAGTACGTCTGCGCCGTTGCGGTTGTGCAGCGGCGCACGGACACTGATTCGCAACGTGCTGTCACGGTTTTCGGTCAGCAAGGCGTGGGCCAACGTAGGTCGTTGTCGTGCCAAGGTGTTAGCGCAAACCCCAGAGACCCGCCGCGCCCATGACTCAGCTGGAAGCTGGAGAACGCGCCCACCGCGATCTTCATACAGTGGTAGCAAGGACAAGGCGTTGTCCATGTCGCCCTTGTAACCCTCACGTAAGGTTTGCAGAAATTTTGAATCAGCATGAAATTCAAGCGGATCGACATAAGCCTGTACGTGAAGGTACAAGGCAACAGGATGAAAAAACAAATCATCGACCGTGTCGCCGTAGCCGTTATAGTTAAGCAAAATGCCGGTTTCCCGCAGCTGCTCAAGACCTTTTAATCCCAGTCGTTGGGCTAACTGGCAAGCTGCCTCGTCCAAATTGTCGCCAAAGGCACCGACTGCGGCCCACGCTGCATGTTTGTCTTTCAGCAACCGATTGACAATCAATGAGGTGCAGATCAATGGCTCAAGGTCAATATGAACGGTTAGTCGTTTAGAAACAGGTACCTCACCCGCATGATGATGATCGGCATAAAAGACGAGATTGCCAGCCGCTAAGAGCTGTTCGAGAGCGACACGGTTTTTATCTAAAGAAATATCTAAAACGGTGATGCGGCTGTCTTGAACATCGGTAATCTGTGCCAGCAAAGTGCTGTCTCGCTTTACCCCGCTGATCAACCGCGCTTCTAACTGCGGCTCATGCAGGCGTAATTGATGTAAGGCGCAGATGCCATCAGCATCACCATTAAAGACATCAATGCACTTCATCATCGGCCCAACAAATCCATGCCAAATGGTGCGCCGATGTTGGCTAACTGAAACATAATCGTGATCTGCTCGTTGTCAGGAGTAGTCTCTGCACCCAGTTCCACGGCCCAGCACGAGGGATGATAAATCAGTCGCACCTTCTCTTGAACAGTGACTGAGTCTTCCAAAGATTTTTCCACAGAATAACCTACAGAAAAATCGTACATCAGATTGATCAGCGTGGACAGACGAACAGAATTGGTGTCATCTGCGTCCTTGTTCTTATAGTAGAGATAATCAAGAGAAAAAATGTCGCCTCGGTCGCTGAGGTAGTCGCCTTCAGCGTAGTGTTTGATGAACCCATCGTCATAGACATTCAAATCGGTCTCATACTTCAAGGTCAGATGACGTACCGGGTACCACGCCGTGCGTAACTCAAGAGGAAGAAAAGGCTCATCCTCAGTCTCGCTGCGGAGGTCATAGCTTTGCTGCAATTTGATGTAGCCATACTCTCGCTCCACTTCTTCTTTGCCTTGCAACCCGGCGAGATAGAAGAAGTTGTTGATTCCGTAGGTAATCCTGTTCTGATCGCCGAAGCTATCTACGCTATCAAACTGGGGGAGCTTGTCCTGATCGTCATCCGTGACATACGTGTATTTCAAAAAAGGTCGAAGCGCATGACTCCAACTATCGTTGCTGGCAAGACCGAAATCTTTACGCATCAGCGTGGAAACCTCGGACTCAAAAGAGCCTAAGAGTCGGTTTTCTGTATCGCTGTTTGCCCAAGTTTGATCACCGTTGCCATCGATGGAATATGCTGTCTCTCTGACTCCGACAGAGGCTGAAGCATCAAGATGCTGTCCCAGAAGTGGTACTGCCGCTGTTACCTTAGGATACAAATCAAGCCGCTGCGCCCCTACGCCTTCCTCGCGCCAGTAGTTGACATAATCCGTGTTCCAAGACAGCTCAGTTTTCACTGCATCATAAAGGGACAGGCGACCGTTATGCTTGATTTCTGGTAGCTTCCACAGCGCGGTGGAATCGTTTTCCCCTGCTTTGAGATCATCAACACCTGCTATGCTGGCCTGAAGAGACATGCCGTTGCCCCATGAACGCAGCGTTCTCAGACTGTTGCTGCGCTGATCCACGGTCTTGTCTTGAACGCCACGACCAAACTGTTCAAGAAAATAACGATCGCTCATGGTTACGCCCGTGCGACCAAAATCAAATTCGCTTAGGTAGTCGCGGTCGGAGAGTAAATCAACATCGAGTCGAGTGATCCATTCACCAAAATTTTGATCTGCCTTGCCTCGCAGCCAGTAGCGTTCTTGGTCTGTGTAGGTGTATCTCCCTTCTGCATCTGCGTCATCAGAGAGGAAATTGCCCATGACCGTGCCTTTATCACCGTGGTCAATCGCATAGCGCATTTCTGCACCTGCCATCAAGCCACGCTCGGCTAAATAATGTGGATAAAGGGTGATGTCACTGCTGGGTGAGAGGTTGATGAAGAAGGGCAGCTCCATGCCAAAGCCGTTGCGGTCGGATGTGGACATGAGCGGAAAAAGAAAGCCGGTCTGCCGGGTATGTTTGGCAGGCAGAATCATGATCGGGGTGTAAAGAACAGGGATATCCTTAATGCGGAAGGTGGCGTGTTTGAGATAGGCATAGCCGCCATCAGTGATGTCAGTCTCAGCCGCCTTGAAGCTCCATGGCGGAACCTCGCCGTTTTGGAGCTTACAGGTGATGATCCAACCGTCCTCGATGTGATACGTGAGTTCGCCGGTCTTCTCGATCACCTTGCCTTCAAAGTGCATATCCTTGTATTGGCCGACAATAACTGCATTCTCAAAAGAGCCTGTTTCTTGTTTCAGATTGACCGTGCCGCTGTCTGCTTCCAGCTGATCTGGGCCAATTTCGATAAAGACCTTGCCGTTCACCTGAACTGTACCCGCATCCATGTTGTAAAGCATCCGGTCAGCCTTGACCGTAGTCATAACCGTGGACACTGAGACTTGCTCTGGTACCGCTGCTGCATTGTCACTGATTTGAGGTATTGCTTTGGATACGGCAAGCCGGTCTCCGCCTGCTGTTTGACTCTTTTCTTGCGCCGGTGCCGGAGCTGCTGTCACTGCTTCGTTAGCCTCACCGAGCAAATCATTCCAGCTGTTCTTTGGGTTGACTTTTTTACCGGTCGTCTTCTGAATCTTGGTTAGCTCAACATGACCTTCAGCCACGATCCGGGCGGGATTTTCCATCCGGGTCAATTTATCGGCATTGATCTCCCATTGCAGGGCGTTGACAGATTCTGCCGCCGCTGCTGCCGGATGCAACGCGGAAACAACGCAGCAGACCAGCGTGGCCGCCGGAAAAAGATATCTTTGGGAATGCACCTTGACGCGCTCCTGTAATGTATTCTAAAAGGGAAGGGAAAACTTGCAGTTCAGAACGGCTGATTCAGTCTCAAACTTACGCTTCTACCCCCCTTGTGTCAAGGGAAAAGGCGCGGGGAGCGAAGCGGTCGCCACGCAGTTTGCCCTTGCGTAAAACCGGATTTTCTTTTATACAGCAAGGTATTGCGCAGCATGATTTTGGACGTTCAACCTAATCCTTTGCACGGTGAGTCTTTCAGCGGGAGCGGTTTCCGCATCTCCGCAGTGTTCCTATGAACTACATATTTGGCCCGGTCAACTCTCGACGGCTCGGACGTTCGCTGGGTATTGATCTCTTCCGGGAAAAAATCTGCTCCCTTAACTGCATCTACTGCGAAGTGGGAGCTACGACCTGCTTGACTTGCAAGCGGGCCGAATACGCTCCGACAGCGGATATTATCTCGGAAATAGACACATTTTGTGGTCAAGCAGAGCGGGCTGCCGAGCTGGATTTTGTTACGGTCACGGCCAGCGGCGAGCCAACTCTGCATTCTTCGTTAGGCATCATCATTGCCCATCTGAAAAAGACCACGGCGAAACCCGTGGCCGTGCTGACTAACGGCACCTTGCTCTGGGATGCACACGTGCGGCAGGAACTATCTGCGGCGGATGTGGTCATTCCCTCGTTAGATTCGGCCTTACCCACTGGTTTTAGGAAGATCGACCGACCGGCTACGTGCCTTGATCTGAAAGAAATTATCAAGGGGCTGATTGTCTTCTCCAACGAGTTTCACGGGCAAATTTGGTTGGAAGTTCTTTTTGCCCAAGGAATCAACGACTCAGACGAGGAAGTAGCGGCTCTTTGCCAAGCCGCCGCACAGATGCGGATAGATCGCATCCAGCTCAACACGGTGATTCGGCCTCCGCTGGAGCCGTTTGCCCGGCCTTTGATGCAAGCCCGGATGGAGGCGATTGCCACGGAGTTTCTCCGGCATAACCCCGCCCGGCCTGTAGATATTTTATCCGGCGGCGCGGCGCAGGAGGAGAGCCGAGCAGCAGGGCAGAAGAATTGTTTTGATCTTGACAACGCCGCCGACTGGCAGGCTTTACAGGACGAGATTGTCGAAATGCTGAAACGGCGGCCTTGCACGGCTGCCGATATAAACCGCGTCTTCCATGCGGGAGGGGCGGACAGGGTTGAGCAGTTGCTTGACGCGCTGATCCGGGACGGTCTGCTGCACAAGCGGATTCACAACGGCAGGCTCTATTATCAGATAGGTCCAGATGAAGCGCATTCATGAGCAGCTGCTTGCATTGTTTACTTTTATCAGGATGTTGAATTATGACCGATGAAGCGGAGAAAACCGCTGGAGATCAGCAGGAAAAAAAGGTGCGCAAAGTAAGCACTGGAGCATGGTGGAAAAGCGGGGGCGCGGAGCAGGAGGCAAAGGAGGCGGTAAAGGAGGAACCGCTACCAGAGAAAAAAGCTCCCCGAAAGAGAACACCGCGCAAAAAGAAGACCGAGGAACCAACAGCAGAAGCTGTACCTCTTACCCCGGAGAGTGCCGCGCCTGAGGCGACTGAATCAGTGGACTTTTTGCATACGCCGCATAGTGCAGCGATACAGCCAACAGGTCGGACACCGAGGTCCGCCCCTACACCACGCAGGGCGGCATCTTCCGTAGGGGCAGGTCCCCGTGCCTGCCCTGCTTCTGCAAAAGGTTTAGTAAAGGAAGAGCAGCCCCAGTCGCCGCCCGTGCCAGCAAACGCTGTACTTGAATCTACTGCTGTCGATGAGGAGGTAACGGCGGAAACAGCAGCAGCCACGTCGGAAGAAAATAAAGAACTGCCTGCCAAGAAGAAGCGACCCCGGCGGCGCGGCAAAAAAAAGACTGAGGAAGTACCGCAGGAAAACCCGACGACTGCCGAGACAGTATCGGCGGTGCTGGGTACCACTGCTGGAGAACCAAGCCAGCGAAAGAAACGGCCTGACCGTCACAGTCAGCGCAGCAGAGTAGAAGAGGATGATGACTCTGATGAAGTGCTGGATGATGAGCCGTTAGAGACAGAGAGCAGCGGAGAGCGCGGCAAAAAGGTCTGCGCCAAGCTGTTAATCAACGCTGAGGAGCCTGAGGAATGCCGCATCGCCATTGTTGAAAATGGGCGGTTAGAATCCTTCCATGTCACCACGGCGGTGCAAGAACGCACCAAGAACAACATTTACAAAGGCCGAATCGTCTCTATCGAGGCTAATCTTCAAGCTGCTTTTGTTGAAATCGGTACGGGTCGCAACGGCTTCCTACCTTTCAGTGATATTCATCCTGAATACTACAAAGAAGACATCAGCGAGCAAAGCCGCACCCTGATCCGTCAGCAGCAATGGCGGAAGCTCAAGATTGAGGATGTGATCAACAAGGGCCAGGAAGTGCTGGTGCAGGTAGTTAAAGAAGTGACCGGCAACAAGGGCGCGAACATGACGACCTTTCTTTCGCTGCCGGGCCGTTGTCTTGTCCTCATGCCGGGTAGTGACAGCACGGGCATTTCTCGCAAGATTTCTGGCGAAGAGCGGCGGAGTGAGCTGCGGCAGCTGATGGTTGGTCTCAGTCTGCCAGAAGGCATCGGCTACATCATCCGCACCGCCAGCGCCGAAATCACTAAGGTAGCCTTAGAGGAAGACCTCGCCCATCTTCTCAGTTTGTGGAGTGAGATCAAGCAGCGCGGCCAGACCTTGCCTTCGCCTGCCTTGGTGTATGAGGATCAGGATACCGTTGTTCGTTTCTTGCGTGATCATTTCGTGCCAGAGATTCAGGAAATCATTGTGGATACGCAAGATTCCTACGATCAAGTAGCCAGATTTGTTGCTACTCTCCCTGAACGGCAACGCAAGGTACAAGTCAAGCTGCATCGGGGTGCAAAGCCGATCTTTAACCAGCACAGCATTGAGGAGCAGATTGAGTCGATTTACCAGCCACAGGTACAGCTCCCGTCGGGCGGCTCGATTGTTATTGATCCCACCGAAGCATTAGTTGCCATTGACGTGAACTCAGGCCGCACCTCACAGAAAGGTGATTTTGACAAATCCATCTTCCTCGCCAACATGGAGGCGGCAGATGAACTGACCCGTCAGCTGCGTCTGCGTGATCTGGGTGGCTTGATTGTGGTGGATTTCATCGATATGCGGAACAATACCCATATCAAAGAAGTAGAGCGGCAGGTCAAGAACGCGATGAAACGGGATAAGGCTAAAGTTGATATCAGCCGTATTTCTCGCTTTGGCTTGATGCAGATTTCTCGGCAAAAGATGGGCGCACCCATCGAAAAGGGCAGCTATAACTGCTGCGAATACTGCGGTGGGCGGGGCGTAATCCGCTCAGTAGAGACGTTGGCCCTGTATTATTTGCGGCGCATTCAAACCGGTGTGAGCCGCAAGAAAGTGCGGCGGGTAGAAGCACGTCTTCCTTTGGAGGTCGGCCAATATCTGCTCAACAAGAAGCGGATGGAGATTAACGAATTAGAGAGCAAGCATCAGGCAGCTATTGAAATCCTGCTCTGCCCGGACATGAAACCCGGTGACAATAAGATTGATTTTATCTGAGGTAACCCGCAGCAGGCAGTTTTGTTCTGCTGCGGTCTCTTGACAAATCAGCGGGCAAGAGGTAATGTTCGCTGAAGCCCGGATGGCGGAACAGGTAGACGCAAGGGACTTAAAATCCCTCGGTTCTTGTAACTGTACGAGTTCGATTCTCGTTCCGGGCACCAGTAAATTCAAAGGGTTGCGGCCAGAAGGCGGCAACCCTTTTTCTTTTGATTTTTCCCGTCTGTGTAATTCCTGTGTAATCGTGCCAAGGAAAGGTTGGAACATTTTTTCTGTTTTATACCGCAGACTTATACCTTCTTTCCAGCACGTCCATAGCGGCCTGAATATGCTCCCCGTTTTGGTGGCTGTACCGGGCCACCATCTGCAAGGTTTTATGCCCTGAAATCCTCTGAACAGTAGGCAGGTCAACTCCGGCTTGAACAAGATGAGTTATGGCCGTATGCCGCAAAGTATGCGGCACAACCTGCTTTGGATCAAGCCCGGCAGCTTTCACCACATCCCGGAAGGCGTGTTCGGGCCACTTGATATGACCGCATTCTGACAAAGCGGAAGGAAAAAGCCATTCCTGCCCCGGTTGAGCTGTCTTCAAAATCTCAGCCAGATATTCAGCCAGATTCTTTGTGATGGGCTGCTCCCGTGCGCCAGCTTGGCCTGCGGAATGAAGATGATCCGCCGTTGCAGGTCAACATGCTCAAGGCGGATGGAAAGTATTTCTGAACGCCGCATGGATGTTTCCAGAGCAATCCTGATGAAAGGATAAATGAACGCGCTTTGGTGCTCCGCCGCCTTTTTCAGCAGCTCTGCTGCCTGCGCAGCAGTGAGATAGACCATCCTGCCGCCATCCTCTTTCAGGCGGTTTATCTTGGCCGGGCGGCGGTCAATCCATTTCCATTCAACCGCCTTGGAAAACAGATGCGACAGCGCGGCCAACTCCCGGTTGATGGTTCCGTTTGTCACTCCTTCCTCTTTCCTGCTCTTCTTAAACCGTTCAAGATCAAAGGCGGCAATGCTGGAAAGCGGCTTATCCTTGAAGAAGGGCGACAGATGCAGCCGGAGCCGCTGCTCCTTTTTTTTCAAATCCTTGCCGCCTTCTTTTTCCAGCTTGATCAGATATTTTTCCGCCGCTTCCCGGAAGCCAAGGGCAACCTTCCTTCCCTTTGGGAGATTGAGCCTTCCTTTCCGTGCCTCTGTCCGGGCCTGCTCAATAAAATCTTCAGCCTGACTTCTGGTGACTCCTTCGGATTCCTTGCCGACAATACGGTGAACCCGGATGCCGTCAACCATGACATTAACCGCATAGCGGCCATCGCCGTCCGGCAGCCGCTCAAAAGATATGCCGTGCTCTTGCAGCTTGTCGCCGGGAACTGTCTTGCGGATGTTGATCCGGGTGAGCTTCTGGAATTTCAGGGCCATGCTGGAACCTCCTAAAAGGGCGTGTCTTCTATTTCATCAGTTGATCTAACTGGAAGTTTATCAGCACTCTCTTCTCCAGCTACTATCTTGTTCAGCAATTCCCAACAGGAACGAACCCGCTCGAACCAGAGATTGCTTATATGCTTCTCATAAATTATGCCATCTGGAGAACGCCATACCTTTTTGTAGAAATATGGATTTCCTTCTATGATTTTCAGCAGTCTTTCTTCGTCAAAATTCATTAGACCAGGAAAATGTCCGGCAAACTTAAAGAAACGATCTGCCTCATCTACATCCCAAGCAAGCTCCATTGCAGTCATTGCAGAAAGACCTTTTTCATCACTGCTGTCTGGTTCTTCGATCATTGTATTGTAAAGTGCTTTCTCAAGTGTCCATTCAATAAAGCTGGAGATGGTGCGGCGTTGCTTTCTGGCAGCCAGTTCAGCCGCAAACTTCAGTTTCGGGTCAAGCCTGACCGTGACAACCTCTGAGCGGGTCAGATTGCCGCCCGCGCCCTTCTTTTTTGCAGCCATAAGCGTGTCCCTCCGGGTGTAAGTTCTGAGTTGTTCTGGAATATTCTAACGCAACACGTATTGTTTGACAACACCTTTATTATGTTTTATAAAGGTATGTAAATGTATTCTTAGTTACCACAAGTTATACAAAAGGAAACAGGTATGCAAAAAGCGGAGAAGGTTGAGATGGTCACTGTCAGGATGTACCCGGACGGCAGAATGGACAGCAAAAACGCGGCACTGTATCTGGGGCTTGAAGAGAAAACCTTGGCGATGAAGCGGAGCGATGGAACCGGCCCCTGCTTCATCAAGCGCGGGCGGATTTTCTATTTCAAGGAAGACCTTGACGCATGGATCAACGAATGCAGCCGGGCCAGAAGCACGGCGCAACTGCGGGCGGCGGCTCCGGGCGGCAATTATGCCTTGGAGCAGCGCAAAGCGGCATAAGGAGGCCATGAGGCTATGGCGAACCTTGAAAAAGGAAAAGCCGCTGATCTTGCGGGAGATCGGCGGCCTGAGAACAACTTTCAACCAAAAATAGCATGAATACAATACAGCAACCTGCCGAAAACGGCAAGGAAAAAAGGGCATCTGGCGGCCTGAACAGCCGTGAGCACGTTGAACAAACTCTAAAATTTCTCTTCAGTCCGGGCGAGACGTTTGAGGTCTGCCTGATCGGGCCGAAGGTTCCGAAAAGCCCTTTGTGGGGCAACGAATGGGCGGGCGGCAAGAAAGCCGTCATTGCCGGGTGGTTCAACGATCCGGCACAGGCGGCGGATATTGTTGTCCAAGCTGATGCCGCTGTCTCTCCGGCAGGCATCTACTGCACCCTCAACCCGGTGAATCCGGCCCTGCTTGGCCGGGCGGAAAACCGCCTGAAGGCCAATGCGCCCCGGACTGCGGACAAGGAGATTACCGCTGTCCGCCATCTCCTTGTTGATGCCGATCCGAAACGGCCTGCTGGCATTTCCAGCACAGAAGCGGAAAAAGCGGCTGCCTTTGCTTTGCTCCGGCGGATCATGGCTGAACTGCGCATTCTTGGCTGGGATGAGCCGCTGTTTGCCGACAGCGGCAACGGCGGGCATTTGATTTACCGGATAGAGCCGGACTGCGGCCCGCTGGTGCCTGACCTGCTGAAATTTTTGGCTCATGCGTATTCTGATGAGCTGGTGGATATAGATACGGCGGTGGGCAATCCGGCCCGCTTGACCAAAGTCTATGGCACCATGACCCGCAAGGGCGACAGCACCGGAGAGCGGCCCCACCGCTGCGCCAGCATCCTGCATCTGCCGCAGAGGGCGGAGAGAGGTGCGGCATGAGCGTGAACATCAGTCAATTTTTGGAGTTCATGAAACTCCACCCGCTGCCGGAGCAAGTGCCGGGTGGACAGGTGCCAGAAAAACGGCGCAGCAGCCCGGAAACGTGCCTTCATGAGCCGGGCGAAATGCTGGACGTGCCCGCCTACTGTCAGCAACACGGCGTTGAAATTGCCAAAATTGAGACCGGCAATGGTGGGCAAACCAAATATATTCTTGCGCAATGCGTGTTTGACCCCTCACACACCGGCAAAGATGCAGCAATCTTTCAGGATGCGGACGGCAAACTCGGCTACAAATGCTTTCACAATTCCTGCTCCGGCTATGGCTGGAAAGAGGCCAGAGCGAAGATTTCCGGCGATGTTCCGCTGTCGTCCGGCGGCAGCAGGCGCAACGCAGCAAGTGCAGCCAAAGAGGAGCAGCCGGACAGTCCCTTGCCGCTGATCAAGAAAAATGAGCTGTCTGAACCTTTTCCTTTTCATGTGCTGGGGCCGTTGATGGAGGCGGCCTGCCGGGACATTCAGCAGGCGGTGCAGGCTCCTGATGCTCTGATTGCGCAATGCGTACTTGCTTCGGCCAACCTTGCTGTGCAGCCGCTGCGGGACATGCTCATAGACGGGCGCGGCTTTCCGCTCTCCCTCTTCCTGCTGACCATTGCGGCCACCGGCGAGCGCAAGTCCGCTGTTGATCAGGTGGTGCTGAGGCCGCACCGGGACGCGGAATATCAGGCTGACAAGGACATGGACAGCCTGTGCGCCCTCTATGAAATGGAGCTGGCGGCATGGGAGAAGGAAAAGTCTGTTCTGATCAATGACAGCAAGCGGACTGCGGAAGAGAAGCAGTTTGCCCTTGAGCAATTGCAGCGGCGAAAGCCGAAAAAGCCGCTTGATCAGAAACGGCTGGTTTCAGACTTCACTTTTGAGGGCATGTACAAGCTGTTTCAGGCGGGTGTGCCGTCCAAGGGCTTGTTTGCCGATGAGGGCGGGCAGGTCACAGGCGGGCATGGAATGCGGCAGGAAACCATTTTGGCCACGGCTGCGGGTCTGTCTAAATTCTGGGACGGCGGAACCGTGGACAGAATCCGGGCTATGGACGGAGCCAGCAGCCTGCGCGGGCGGCGGCTGGCTGTGCATCTGATGATGCAGGACAAGGTGGGGCTGGACTTCTTCAGCAATCCCATTCTGCGGGATCAGGGCCTTGGCTCCCGGATGCTGGCCGCATGGCCGACAAGCACGGCGGGCGGCAGGGCGTACAGCGCGGTCAATGTCCTTGAAACAGCAGGCGTGCAACGTCTTCATGAGCAGATAGAGGCTTTGCTTGCCCATCCGATGCCATACCGCGAAGACAGCAACAAGCAGGAATTGCAGCCGCCTGCAATGACCTTGAGCCACGAGGCAAAGCAGGCATGGGTGGAATTCTACAATCAGGTTGAGGCGGAAACAGGCCCGAAGCAGACCCTTGAGCCGGTGCGCGGGCTGGCGAACAAGGCGGCGGAACATGCGGCCCGGATAGCTGGCACAGTGCAGCTCTTTGAAAACCCGGCGGCAGTGGCCGTGGAGGAATGGGCCATGCAATGCGGCGTTGAAGCTGCGGCATGGTATCTGAATGAGGCCCTGCGGATTTGCGGCGCGTCCAATCCATCGGCGCATCTGCTGGATGCGGAAAGAGTGCTGCGCTGGATTCATGAGAACGGGCTGAAGAGAGTAACCCTGCCGGACATGTACCAGTACAGCCCGGTGCGTTCGGCAGGAGCGGCGCGAAAGGCGGTGGAGACGCTGAAAGCGCACAACCACCTGCTGGAACCTGAGATTCCGAAGGGGGAGAAAAAGCCTCATGTCATCGGCCTGAATAGAAAGAAAAGCCGCGAATGGTGGGAAGTCCACGCGGAATCAGGCAGCAGCTCTCATGACGGCTGAACAGGAAAGACTGCTAAAGTTGCTAACCTGCTAAACTCCCCGATGCGGCGGGCTTTGCGGCTGCAAACCCGCTGCTAAATTCTGCTAACCTTGACGGCAGGAAATATGGACAGAAAACGGTTCAGACTGAAGGAAGGCGGCGGCGCGGCAGTGCTGCCCATTGTTCGGGAAACTGGCTCCGGCATGGCTGGCGGGCTGGGACAGAAGCGGTTCAGCCTGCAAAAGGTTAGCAAGGTTAGCGGCGGGTTAGATGCTGAAAAAACTATTGTTCACAATTCGTTAAGCAAGGTTAGCAACTTTAGCGGGGATAAGGATGAAAACCAACAGCCGGGTGGACAGGAGGATGAACTTTACGCGGCAACACAGGCAGAGCTGGAGCGGCTGCACGCCGCCCGGCCTAAAGCTCCTTATCTTGACGATCAGGGCAGGCTGCGGATTCCCTGCGATTGCGAGCCAAAATACCGCTGGTGGCAGGATGGGCAGTCGCCTTTTGAGACCGCGCTTGAATTGGGCGCATCAAATGAGGAGCTGGAGCATCACGTCAACGAGATTTTCAACCCGGATGACTGGCGGAAATGGCAGGAAATCAAGGCGGCGCGGCGGGCGGGAGCAGTGTCCGCAAAAGTTAGCAGCAGTTTAGCAAATGGATGTTGAACAATATCAGCAAGTTTAGCAGGATTAGCGGTTTTAGCAGCGTTTTTGCTTCCGCAGAACAAATCAACGATCAGCCGCAGGGCAGCGGCTTTCGCAAGTTGTCGAAAATGCGACGTTTTGACTGATCAGGAAGGAGATGGTTGCAGCAAGGTTACAGGGCTGCAACCTTCGCAAGCGCAAGCCGAGATCAGCAGGAGGGCGGGCTTGCGCTTGGAGAATTTACCCACTATAAAAAAAGGTTCACACTGTATATATGCAGCACGTTCAAGAATGGCATCATCAGGCCCAAGGCGCAACGATCAGAGAGCGGCTGGGGGCCAGTTTATGCACAGATGAGTCGATTTGGGAGAAGCCCAAGGGAATGCACTGGAAGACCTTTGAACGGCTGAAAAACAAGGCGGATGAGGCATCAGAGCAATCTTGGCTGACAGCCGCCCGGTTATTTGGAACGCTTGACCCTTTTGCTTGAAAAAATGCCACTTCTGCTATATCCTGAGCGGTCTTTTGCCGTGCCGCCCGATTGTATTTCTCAAAAAACACAGCCGCAGTTTTCAGCCGACACCATGAAAAGCACCCCGAAAAAACGAAACATTGAGCAATACGAACACATTGACAAAGACCGGCTGAACAACCCGGAAGCCGGACTTGTTTCGGGTGCCACAGACCCGACGGCGGGAAAAAAGCAGTATGCGCACGATCCCCATCTTGATCCGCAGCTTCAGTGGGCGGGCAAAGCTGAACGCACCTCGTTTGACGTGCCCACGGTCAGTTTGCATGTGCATGAGCAGGTTGACTCGAAGCGGATCATTGATGAGGTGAGGAAGGAAGACACTGGCCCACGGCAGCAGTCCCTTTTTGACCTTGACAAGAAGCCGCTGCGTGAAGCCGTTGAATTCTACAAGCACCGCTGCGGCTGGAAAAACCGTCTGGTTGCCGGTGATTCGCTGCTGGTGATGAATTCCCTGCTGGAAAAAGAGGGTATGGCAGGCAAGGTGCAGATGGTCTATTTTGATCCGCCCTACGGCATCAAATATGGCTCAAATTTTCAGCCCTTTGTCAATCAGCGGAATGTGACGGACGGCAAGGATGCGGATTTGACAGCGGAGCCAGAGACCATCAAGGCATTCCGGGACACGTGGGAGCTGGGCATACATTCCTATCTGAACTATTTGCGGGACAGGCTGCTGCTGGCAAAGGAGCTGCTGCATGAATCCGGCTCCATCTTTGTGCAGATTGGGGATGAGAATGTTCACTTAATACGTTGTTTGCTGGATGAAGTATTTGGGACTGAAAATTTTTGTTCTCTCATTACGTTCCGAAAGAAAACGATGCCTCTTGGTTCTTCCTATTTTGAGGGAGTGTCAGACTACATACTCTGGTACGCAAAGAATCGTCCAGCCACTAAGACCAGATCATTGATGCGGGAGAAAAGTGTGGAAGGCGATAATCTATGGAGCTGGAGTCTTGCGCCGGATGGTACTTATCGAAAAATTACTCCGAAAGAAAGGGATAATCACCAGTTACTTTCAGATAACGAACGAATTTACAGACTCGTGTCTCTGCTTCCTGCCCAATATAGACAGAATCAAGACTTCATTTTTAAATTTAATGGCCAAGAATTTAGCCCCCCTATGAAATCATGCTGGAAGACAACGTTGCAGGGCATGAACAGGATGGCGGCAGCAGGTCGCATCCAACAGATAGGTACTTCTCTGCAACAAGTGCTTCTGCACTCAGATTATCCAGTTACGCGGCTCACTGCTCTTTGGGCTGATACTGGCGGAACTTCCGATAAACGTTATGTTGTTCAAACATCTGAAACGGTGATCCAGCGGTGTATTCTGTCTTGCAGTGATCCCGGCGACCTCGTTCTTGACATCACCTGCGGCAGCGGCACCACCGCCTGTGTTGCCGAACAATGGGGCCGCCGTTGGATAACCTGCGACACGTCAAGGGTAGCTGTCACCATCGCACGGCAGCGGCTGATGACAGCCCTGTTTGATTATTACCGGCTGGCTGATCCAAAGAAAGGTGTGAGCGAGGGCTTCAAATACAAGACAGTGCCGCATATCACCCTGAAATCTATCGCCAACAATGCGCAGATTGATGTGATTTGGGATAAATTTCAGGAAAAGCTGGAGCCGCTGCGTCAACAGCTCAATCAAATATTGGGCGAGAACTGGCAGGAATGGGAGATTCCCCGTCAAGCCGGAGAAAAATGGCCGCCAGATGCAGTGCATCTGCATTCCGAATGGTGGAAACAGCGCATTGCCCGGCAAAAAGAAATAGACGCATCCATTGCCGCCAATGCTGATTCTGAAACACTTTATGATCAGCCATTGCAGGACAAAAGCAAGGTGCGGGTCAGCGGCCCGTTTACCGTTGAGGCTGTGCCTTCCCTGTATGCGAAGTCTTTGGAACAGATTGAGCAGGAAAATCAGGGTAGCGGCGAGAGCGTGACCCGCTCCGGCGAAACCTTGCGGCAGACTGTCTGGCGTGATGAGCTGCTGAAGACAGGCATCCGGGCCAAGGGCGGGCAGAAAATAGAATTCTCCAGAGTGGAAGCCCTGAGCGGCACCCGCTGGATTCAATGCAAGGCGGAAACCAAGGAAGACAGTCCGCAGAAAGCCTTGGTTGTGTTCGGCCCGGAACATGCCCCGCTTGATCCCAGAATAGTTGAAAACGCATGGCAGGAGGCAAAAAATTTCCGGCCCGACATGCTGCTGTTCTGCGCCTTTCATTTTGATGAGAAAGCGGCGCAGGATATTGATGACCTGAAGCCTGAACTTGCCGGAATGCAGCTTCTCAAGGTGCAGATGAACGCTGATCTGTTCACCGATGATCTGAAGAAGAAACGCGCCAGCAATGAAAGTTTCTGGCTCATCGGCCAGCCTGATATTGCCGTGAATCAGATTGCTGAAGGCAAATATGCGGTGGAAGTGCTGGGCTTTGATTATTACAATCCTCAGAGCGGCAAGGTGGAGTCAGGAGGAAAGGACAATATCGCTATCTGGGAGCTGGATGCGGATTACGATAGACGCAGCCTCTTTCCCAATCAGGTGTTTTTTCCAATGGCAGGTGGAGAAGACGGCTGGGGCAGGCTGGCAAAAAATCTGAAGGCGGAAATTGATCAGGAGAAAATAGAGGATTTCCGGGGCACGGTTTCCCTGCCCTTTGCCAAAGGCCAGCACAGCAGAATAGCGGTCAAAATCATTGATGACCGGGGCATTGAAAGCCTGCGGGTGATCAACCTGTAAGGGCTGAATATGCAGCAGATAGACAAGCTGATCATCAATTCCCCTTACGAAGAGCCGCAGCAATATTGGCTCTACATCCGGGAGCGGCGTGAATTTGAAAAACGGGAAGGCAGACGGCCTGCCGGGTATGTTGTCGCCACGCCGGGCAGCAGCTCCTCTGATGATCCCGGCAAGTTTGTAGAAATTGAACTTGCCCAGCAGATACGGCCAAAGGTCAGGGCATGGCGGGAAAAGGGTTATCCGGGAGTCACCGGAACCACGCTCCGGCTGCTGCGGCATTGGCAAGACCCGGAAGAGCGGCAGGACAGCCGGTTCTTTTTCTGCCAGTTGGAGGCCATTGAAACCCTGATCTGGCTGACAGAGGCACCGGCAGCGGACAGGGCAGGCATTGAAATTCCCAGCGACGGCGGCCCGTTTTCCCGCTGGTGCAGTAAGATGGCGACCGGCACAGGCAAGACGGTCATCATGGCTATGCTCATCGCGTGGCAGGTGCTGAACAAGGTTGCCGATCCGCAGGATGCCCGGTTTTCCAAGAACGTGCTGATTGTTGCGCCGGGCCTGACCGTGAAAAGCCGCCTTGCCGTGCTTCAGCCCAGCGCGGCGGACAATTATTTTGAAGCATTCAATATTGTGCCGCAAAGCCTGATGGAACGGCTCCGGCTGGGACGGGTCAAGGTCATCAACTGGCACAAGCTGGCGTGGGATAGTGAGGAAAAAATAGCCAAAAAGAAGAAGGTGGACAAGCGGGGAGCCTTGAGCGATGAGGCATACGCCCGTTCCGTGCTTGAAGACATGGCAGACAGCCGCAATCTCATTGTGATCAACGATGAGGCCCACCACGCTTGGCGGATCAACGAGGAAGCGCAGGGCAAGTATGTCCGCCAGCGGGACATGAAAGACAGTGCCGATGAAGCAACGGTTTGGGTCGGCGGCTTAGACAGGATACATGCGGCGCGGGGCCTGCTGCGCTGCTTTGACCTGTCAGCCACGCCGTTTTCACCATCCGGGAAAAAAGCGGCGGAACATGCCTTGTTTGATTGGATTGTCAGCGACTTCGGCCTGAATGATGCCATTGAATCCGGGCTGGTGAAAACGCCCCGCGTGGTTGTCCGGGATGACAGCCGAAAGACCGCTGAATTGAAGTCCCGGCTGTATCACATTTTCATGGATGCGGAAGTCAAAGACGATTTGAACAGAAACCGGGCGGAAGAGACAGAGCCGCTGCCCGATCTTGTCACCAATGCCTATTACCTGCTTGGCAAAGACTGGCTGGAAACGAAAAAGGCATGGGAAGAGGCCGGGCATCCTGTGCCGCCGGTCATGATAACAGTTGCCAACAATACAGCAACTTCAGCAAGAATCGAACACAGCTTCACCAGAAATGAAATCCTGATCCCGGAATTGTGCGAAGCAGACAAGATTCTGCGCATTGACAGCAGCGTGCTGGACAAGGCGGAAAGTTCCGATGCCAGCATTGACCTTGAGCTGCCGCCCGATGATGAGGCCGACGGGGAAGTGAAGCTGACCAAACAGCAGCAGGCCGAACAACTGCGGCGGAAGGTGGACACCGTAGGCCGGATCAGAGAGCCGGGCGAGCAGATAAGAAACGTTATTTCCGTTGGGATGCTGTCCGAAGGCTGGGACGCTAAAACTGTCACCCATATCATGGGGCTGCGGGCGTTTTCCAGCCAGCTTTTATGCGAGCAGGTGGTAGGGCGCGGCCTGCGAAGAACCAGCTATGAAACAGGTGCAGACGGCCTCTTCACCCCTGAATATGTCAATATCTTCGGGGTGCCTTTCACCTTTCTGCCTCATGAGGGCGGCGAAGGGACGGCACCGCCGCCAACCACAGCAAAAACGGCCATTGAGCCGGACAGTGAAAAGGCGGAGTTTGAAATTTCATGGCCTGACATCATCCGGGTGGATCATGTTTACAGGCCGGTTTTGCATTTAGACAATATCGGGCCGGTTCATCTTGATCCGTATGAGAACGTGACACAGGCTGAAATGGCGGCTATCATTGCTGGAAAGCCGAATCCTGCCGTCTATTCTGAAATTGATCTGCGGGAAATTGCCGAGCGGTTCAGGATACAGAGCGTTATTTTTGAGACTGCCAAACGCATCTTTCACAGCGAAAAGCCGAACTGGAAAGGCTCTCCCGCCCTTCTGCTGGCGCAGCTCATCCGCATTGTCGAAAAATTCATTCATGACGGCAGGGTGATCATTGACAATGACTTGTTCAGCCGTGATCCGCTGCGGAACCGGGTGCTGATCATCCTGAACATGAACAAGATTGTGCAGCATATCTGGCAAGGACTCCGGGCGGAAAACACAGACAGCCTTGTTCCGGTCTTTTCCTCAGAAAATCCTGTCCGCAGCACCGGCATGATGCGGACGTGGCACACCGGCAAGCCGTGCGAGTTCACGCGGAAATCTCATATCAACCATGTGGTGCTTGACAGCGGCTGGGAAGAAAGCGCGGCGTGGCAGTTGGACAGAAGCCCGGACGTGGACGCATGGGTGAAAAATGACCATCTGGGCTTTGTCATCATGTACGCCCACAAAGGAGCCGTGCGCAAGTATTCCCCTGATTTCATCGTGCGGCTGAACAACGGGGCGCACCTGATCTTGGAAACCAAAGGGCAGGACAATGAGCTGGCCCGCAGCAAACGGGAGTATCTGCGGGAATGGGTGGAGGCGGTCAACAATCATGGCGGCTTCGGGGGCTGGCATGAGGCTGTTGCCTTCCACCCGAACGAGATAGGCGGGATATTGGAAGGGATTGCCCGGAAGGAACAAGGCAGCAGTTTCAGGAACAATTGACAACCTATCTACAGCAGGATATAATACACTGAGCTGTATTCCTGTTTTTTCGGAGCCTGTCGGGCTGTGTATTTCCCTTTCAAACCCTTTTGCTCGATACAGTCTGCCATGTGCCAAATCAACGCCGCCGCACTCGCCGAATTCATCCTGATTTCTTACCCTGATAAGAACATCACTCCGATGAAATTGCAGAAACTTGCCTATTACGCAAAGGCATGGGCACTTGTTGCAGGCAGGCCGTGTATTGATGCTGCATTTGAACGGTGGGAATACGGCCCGGTGAACAGGTCTATTTATCTTTCCTATAGGGATTTCAGCAAGCAGTCTATTCCTGCGCCTGCAACTCCATCAGAGCAGCAGATACAAGGTGAAGATGCGGAGCTGCTGAAATTCTTCCTCGATCCTTATGTGAATCAGTCCGCTGTTGCTTTGAGCGCAATGACGCATAAAGAAACGCCGTGGACAGACACGCCGCCCGATCAAGCTATTCCTGATCAGGTTATCTATGATTACTATTCCAAACTTTCCTTTGCAAAAAATTTCCAAGGCAAAAAATGGAATGAAGGGGAGTATTTCGTTTTGAAAACCAATTCGTGGTATTCATTCACAATGGACATGACGGAAAAAGAGGCGGAAAACTATGCGTCATATCCTTCTTATGCGGATTTTTTAGAGCGTCGCAAAAAA
>JAGIXO010000090.1 GCA_026122915.1 Candidatus Electronema nielsenii
GGGGGTCGCCCCTACGCCAAGACCCTATTTGGTGTCTCCACCAAGTTTTGCTTCATGGTACACCAAACTTTGCTTGGTGTACCCACCAAGATTCGGTTGGTGTCTGCACCAAGTTCTGGTTCATGGAGACAGGAAAAAAGTCAGCCGCAGGACACCGGGCCGCTGCTGCATTTGCTTGACAAACCCAGCCGACCTGTTTAGGATGCTTTTTGATGTGTTTACAGACTTGTATCAAGCAGTTTACCCAATTGGAGGAGAGCTATGCCAGCAATTCAATGGAGACCTGAAGTCAACGCACTGACCACTCCGCAGTCCTACAGCATCCGCTTTGTTGCCCGCAGCTCGGCTGGCCTTGATGATCTTGCCTCTGACATCGCTCTGCGCCATCCCAACTTCAGCAAGGCCGACATCCTGACCATCCTCCGCAGCGAGGATGAGGCTATCTTGGCTCGGCTGCTTCATGGCGAGCAGGTGACGAAAGAAGGCAGCTTCAGCTGGTTTCCCTCCTTCACCGGCAGGCTGAATACCCCGGACGACCCGCTGCCGCCCTTGGACGAATGCCTGCACATCAGCACCCGCGTCTCTCCTCCCTTTCTCGCCGCCCTACGCCAGAACGCCAAAACCGAGCGACTGCCGATGGAGAAGAAGCTGCCGCTGATCAGCACGGCTGAGGACACGCTGCTCGGCCTGAAAGATGTGCTCAATCCGGCGGGCGTGCTGCTGCTTACTGGCGATGATTTGTCGTTTGACCAAGAAACTGGCGGCGGCGAGTGCGTCATCGAAGGCACACAGAGCGGTCGCACCGTGCAGACCCGCCTTATCCGGGTCGAGCAGAGCGAGATTCTGCTGATGCCGGAGCTGCCCGCGCAGGCGCATCCGTGGAACAACGAGTACAAGGTTTCGGTCAGCACTCGCTACAGCGAACACGGCACCTTGCGCACCGGCACGTATGGGCGAATGCTGCGCTCGCCGCTGACCCTGACTAAGATGGGCCACCCGAATCCGCCAGAGGTTGGCATCCTCACCGGCAAGGAGGCCAGCCCGCATGTCAGCGTCACCGGCGGCAGCGTGTCGGCTGATGAGACGCTCCGCATCCAAGTCGTCCTTGACTTGCGCCAAGATCTGCTGCTGTTCAGCTTGCTTGACCTGCAAGAAGATGGTAAGACTGGAGCAGCAGTGGCCGTCACCGCCAACGGCGCAGTCACCCTGCAAGGCTTTGCCGACTCTGCCGTGTCTCACCTCAGCATCCGGGTCAACAACTACGCCGGATTGAAAGCGATGCTGCGGAATGATTATAGTGGCAGGCTGGTGGATATTCTCAAGATTGAGACGGCGTAGTAGGGACGGCCCCTACGCAGTGATCGCCCTGTGTGCCACCACCAGGGCAATCGCGAGGGTCGCCACTACAGAAGTCATCTGATGCACCATGCCTGAATTCAAAAGCCTGCTCTCAGTCGCCCGTAGTTATCTCCAGGATGTCGATCTGACACCCTTGGAGGCCGCCTATCGCTTTGCCTGCGAACGGCACCGGGAGCAAACCCACCTGTCCGGCGAGCCGTACATCGTGCATATTCTCGATGTCGCCACCACCATTGCCTCAATGAAGCTGGACGTAGTGACGATCACCGCCGGGCTGCTGCACGGAGTCATCAAGCACGGCGCGGCCACGCAGGAAGAGCTATCCAAGTACTTTGGTGCTGAGGTGGCAAACATCGTCAGTGGTGCCACCCGCATCAACAATGTCCGCTACGACTCCAGCCTTGCCCATCAGGCTGAGAACATCCGCAGGCTCTTCTTGGCTATGGGAGCAGACATCCGGGTGCTGCTGCTCCGGCTGGCTGACCGCTTGCACGACATGCTCGGCCTGCATCATGCAGAGGAGGAACAGCGGCGGCTGGTGGCGCGTGAGACGATGGATTTGTACGCCCCGCTTGCCAGTCGTCTTGGTATCGACTGGCTCAAGCGGCAGCTCGAAGACCTCTCCTTTCAATACCTCTTCCCGGCAGAATACGAGTCCCTGACCAAGCATCTCGACAGCACCCTTGGTGAGCGCGAGAAGTACGTGGAGGAGGTCAGAGCTATCTTACGGGAGAAGCTGAAGGCGGCAGGGATTACGCCGCTGCGGGTGCTGGGCAGGCCCAAGCATCTCTACTCCATCTACAAGAAGCTGGTCGTGCAGGGTATCCCAGTCGAGCAGGTCTATGACAAGGTAGCCTTCCGTATCATTGTCAGCACGGTGCGCGAGTGCTACGAGGCTCTGGGTACCATCCACGGCAGCTGGACACCCATCCCAGGCCGCATCAAGGACTTCATCTCTGCGCCTAAGTCGAACAACTACCAGTCCATGCACACCACCGTGGCTGGGCCGGGTGGTCATTTCATGGAGATACAGATCCGTACCCAAGAGATGGACGAGGTGGCGCAGGAAGGTGTAGCTGCGCACTGGGCCTACAAGGAGGGGCAGAAGATCAACCGGAACGATGCCCGCCTCTTCCAGGAGCTGAAGAAGCTCGTCCAGGGGATGCAGGAGGTAGAAGACCCGGTTGAGTTCCTTGATACGGTGCGCGGTGAGCTGTATGACCCGGATGTCTATGCGTTGACTCCGACCGGCGAGGTGCGCGAGCTGCCGCGCGGCTCTACGCCCATCGACTTTGCCTATGCTATCCATACCTCGGTTGGCGACCGCTGCACCGGGGCGCGGGTGAACAGCAGGCTGGTGCAGCTCAAGCATGAGCTACAGAATGGCGATATCGTCGAGATCATCACCAGCAAGGAGCCGCATCCGAAGCAGGCGTGGTTGCAGATGGTCAAGACCAGCCGGGCAAGGGCCAAGATCAGACAGTGGCTGCGCAAGGAGGAGAAGGAGCGTGCCTTAGAGCTGGGCCGAGAAGTCTGTGAGCGCGCGCTCAAGGTGCATGACACCAGCCTGAAGAAGCTGGTCAAGAGCGGCCAGCTTCGGGAGCTATTGACCAAGCTGAAGGCTGCTTCGCTTGATGATATGCTCACTAAGGTTGGTGAAGGCACACTGACGCTCCAACAGATAGAGCGTGCCTTGCTGCCAGATGAGGTGGTTCGCCACGAAGAGGAGAAGCGCTACGAAGCAGAGCTACTGGAGAAGACCACTGGCAGCAGCCAGAGCAAGCCAATTCCAGCAGGCGGGCGCGGGGCTGTGCAGATTGACGGTATCGACGACCTGTTGATCAAGATCAGCCAGTGCTGCCGACCCGTGCCAGGTGATGCGATCATTGGCTATATCACAATGGGCAGCGGCGTGGCCGTGCATAAGGCGCAGTGTCACAATCTGCTCTCTGCTGAACCAGAGCGGCTGCTGGAAGTGCGCTGGCCAGAGAAAGGCGGGCAAGGGCCGCATCGGACTGAGCTGTTCCTCCGTGCCCAAGATCGGAGAAACCTGCTGGCTGATATCAGCTCGACCATCTCCAGCGATGATGCCGACATCATTGAGATGAACTCACGGACAGGGGCAGACAACATTGCCGAGTTCCGGGTGATGGTGGAGATCAACGATGTGCAGCACCTCCAGCTCTTGCAGACTCATCTCCGGCAGCTCCCGAACATGCTGGAAGTGCGGCGGCGGTAAGGCATGAAGGACATCTGCTGCGGGGTGTGCGGCAACGAGGTGCAACCCGGCAGCAGACGATGCCCATTCTGCGAGAGCGAGCTGGAGCTTGTCGTAGCAGGCCAGATCGCGCTGCACAAGATCATCAATCTCAAGCAGGGAATGCCCACGGTGGAGCAGGCTCTTGCTCGCTTAGACCGAGAGTTAGAGCAGGCACGCTTAGAACAGCGGCGGGTGTTGACCCTTATCCACGGCTACGGCTCCAGTGGTGCGGGTGGCATTATCCGGCAGGAAGTCCGCATTCGGCTGCAATATCTCCAACACCGGGGCCGCATCAGCGATATTGTCATTGGTGAGGACTTCAGTACCCGCAGCGGTGTAGGGCTGAACCTGCTCCGCCGCTTTCCTGTCCTCCGCCAGCACGGGGATGTGAACCGAGGGAACTTGGGGATTACGCTGGTGGTGCTGTGAGGAACGTTACGTGAGCATAATCTCAACTATCTACTATTCATGACTGAACCTGTCTTTCCTTCCCGCAGCTATTCTGATGATGTCACTGTGATCCACAGGGGCAACGACCAAACCGTCCTCTTGGTTGGTACAGCCCATATCTCTCGCCAGTCCGCCGATTTGGTTGAGGAGATCATTGCCCAAGAGCAGCCAGATACGGTCTGCATCGAGTTAGACGAGAAACGCTACAATGCGCTGTCCAAGCCGCAGCAATGGGAGAATCTTGATCTGAAGCAGATCATCAAGAATCAGCAGCTTTCCACTCTGATGGTTAATTTGGTGCTGGCCTCGTATCAGAAGAAATTAGGTGGCAAGTTAGGCGTGCAGCCGGGTACTGAGCTGCTCACTGCGGCGAAGACAGCGGAACAGCACGGCATCCCGATAGAACTGTGCGACCGCGATGTACGGATCACTCTGCGCCGGGCGTGGAAGGCTACTTCTTTGTTCAAAAAGGGCTATTTGGTCGCTACGCTGATTACTGCGCTGTTAGACGACACGGAGCTGACTGAGGAAAAGTTGGCCGAGCTGCGCCAGAAGGACGTGTTGTCCGAGCTGATGGATGAAATCGGCAAGGCTCTGCCTGCGGCCAAAGAGGCGCTGATTGATGAGCGCGACATCTTCATGGCGGAGAAGATCAAAACCGCAGCGGGCAAACGGGTGGTGGCTGTGGTAGGAGCTGGACATGTCGCTGGAATTGCGCGGGCCATGCAAGAAGACAATCGCGACAAAATGGAGGAGATCAGCCGCATTCCGCCGGTGGGTAAAGTCTGGCACGTGGTGGGTTGGTCGGTGCCAGTGGCCATTCTGCTTTCTATCGTGGTGATCGCCTTTCGGCAGGGCTTGGATGAGGCCGGGGCTAACGTGCTGTACTGGGTGCTGGCGACCGGCGTGCCTGCGGCTATCGGCGCAATCATTGCCTTAGCTCACCCAATAACGATACTGTCCGCCTTTGCCTGCGCCCCGCTGACTACGCTGAGTCCGGTGATCGGAGCTGGACATGTTTGCGCCTTTGTCCAAGTGATGAATCAGCCGCCGGTGGTCAGGGAATTCGAGACCGTAGCTGGCGATATGGCTACTCTAACTGGTTGGTGGAAGAATCGCTTGCTGCGCGTTTTCCTTATCTTTATCCTCACCAGCTTTGGAGCATCTATTGGCACGTGGATGGGGGGATACAAGATCATTTCCAGTTTGTTCAGCTAAGATAAGAGAGAGGCGTTTTGCAATACGCCTCTTCAAGACCTATATATCAGTGAAATCAGACGGTGCTTTCTTCAGGTACTTGAGGAACCTCGGCTTTTCGATGCAGTTGGTGTAGGCATCTTCAGGCGCAATCTGCCGCTTAGTCAACAAATCCTCAATGGCATCGTCCAAAGTTGCCATGCCAAACTTCTTACCTGTTTGCATGGCTGAGGGAATCTGATACGTTTTGCCCTCACGGATCAGGTTGCGCACCGCCGGGGTGCAGATAAGTATCTCCAAAGCGGCGCAGCGGCCTTTTTTGTCAATGCGTTTGAACAAGGTCTGCGAAACCACCGCCTTGAGCGCATCCGCAAGGGTTGAACGCACTTGTCCCTGCTGATCCGCAGGGAAAATTTCTACAATACGGTCAACGGTTTTCATCGCGTTCATGGTATGCAGCGTGCCGAAAACCACGTGACCGGTCATGGCCGCTTCCATCGCCAAAGCAATAGTCTCCAAGTCGCGCATCTCACCGACCAAAATCACGTCCGGGTCTTCACGTAGCGCACCGCGCAAGGCAGAGGAAAAGCTCTGGGTGTGAGTGCCGACTTCGCGGTGGTTGACGATACACTTCTTGCTCTCATGAACAAACTCAATTGGGTCTTCAACCGTCAGGATGTGGCTGCTGTGATTGACGTTGATCTCGTTGATGATTGCAGCCAGCGTGGTTGATTTACCAGAGCCAGTTGGCCCAGTAACTAAGACCATGCCCTTAGGGAGATCGGCTAATTTCGTGACAACCTTAGGCAGCCCCAGTTGTTCGCAAGAAAGGATTGTGCTGGGAATTTCTCGAAATACCGCACCGATGCCGTACTTCTGCATGAAATAGTTCGCGCGGTAACGGGCCAAGCCGGGAATATGGTAGCCGAAGTCAATGTCGCCGCTCTCCTCAAAGAGCTTGATCTTCGGCTCAGGGCAGATTTCGTAGAGCATCGCTTTCAGCTCGTCGTTTTCTAAGCGCTTAAATTTGACCCGCTCGATATCGCCACGGATACGCAGGATCGGTTGCTGTCCCGAAACCATGTGTAAGTCCGAAGCTCCCTGCTCGTTCATTAGCTTAAAAAAAGCATCAATCTGTGCCATTCATCCTTCTCCTTTTCAGAACACAACGGTTTTACGGATGTATTTAACAATTTCATCCGCATTATCCATGACCTCAAAGAGCAGGAGGTCTTCTTCAGCGATTTTGCCACCACTGACAAGCTGCTGCTTGATCCAATCAACCATACCTCCCCAGAAGGACGAGCCAACCATAATAATCGGAAAAGGCTTGATTTTCTGCGTCTGAATTAGAGTCAAAGCCTCAAACAGCTCGTCCAAGGTACCGAAGCCACCGGGTAGACAGATGAAGGCCATACAATATTTAATGAACATCACCTTGCGCACGAAAAAATAGCGAAAATCAAGCGGTAAGGTGACATAAGGATTGCCCTGTTGCTCGAAAGGCAGATCAATATTGAGGCCGATTGACATGCCGCCTGCTTCAGATGCGCCTCGGTTGGCCGCCTCCATGATGCCAGGGCCGCCACCAGTGACGATGCCGTAGCCGTAGCCAGCCAACTTGCTGCCGATTTCGCGCGTCAGTAGATAATCGGGATGATCTTCTGGGGTACGGGCCGAGCCAAAGACCGTGACTAAAGGCCGGTCAATGGTGGACAGAGCATCAAAACCTTCCACAAATTCCGCTATAATTCTGAACAGTCTCCAAGCATCCCCTCTGCCCATGTCGTTGAGGCAATAGGGATTTTCTTGTCTGCTGCATTTTGAAGCCATTGTTTCTCCTGAGGAATATAGATTGCGGCAATCTCTTGTTTGAAAACCATTACAGGCGCAGAATCCTACTCATGCAGGCAGCCGGACAGGATTTTCGCCAAATCATTGTACGCCAGAACGTAGCGTTAAGGCAATTGGAAATAATCAACTGCCCAGAATCAGGGGAGTTGCGAGGTCGTCA
>JAGIXO010000091.1 GCA_026122915.1 Candidatus Electronema nielsenii
CGATGATCTCGATGAAAATATTCTGAAAAAGTATGGCGTTGAGATGATCGCCCCGCACAGGCGCGGCAGGAAAAATCCAAAAACTCAGGACGAACGAAAGCTGAGGCGGTATAAACGCCGTTGGAAGGTTGAGCGACTTTTCGCTTGGCTTCAGAACTTCAGAAGGCTGGTTGTCCGGTATAAGCGTCATCTTGGCAATTTTTTAGCTTTTCTACAACTTGCTTGTTCAGTTATTTTGCTTCGATTTATTTTGAGATAGGTTCCTCACACGCCCAGCAACCGGTAAATCGCCTTCATATCTAAATTCCAGCGGAGGACTTCGGCCAGCTGGTCTAAGGCGGGTTCAAGGTCGTAGTGCGCACCTTGTCCACTGAATGCTGGCAGACCTTTCGCAGCCCGCCAGCGGTTGATCAGCCAACGGCGGAAAAGGTCGCTATCAAAGATACCGTGCAGATAACTGCCCCAGACTTTACCGCTGGGGTCAGTGCAGCCACAGGACGCGCCTCCCTCGAAGTGCAGCAGAGCCGCTGCTGCGGTTTCGCTGCGGCCATGATGAATCTCATAGCCGCACACCGGCTGCCCAGAAGGAAGATGCGTTCCTTGCCTGCGGGTCAGGGTTTTCTCAGCGGCCAGCTCGGTGGTCAGGTCCAGCAGCCCAAGCGCCTTGCGGAGGCTGCCTAGCTCGCCTTCCAAACCGTGCGGATCAAGCACCGAATGCCCCAGCATCTGGAAGCCGCCACAGATACCGATGATCTCTCGACCCTGCTTGGCTGCCCGCAGGATTGCTGCCTCTAAGCCGCTCTCCTTTAACCAAGCTACATCAGCAATCACGTTCTTAGAACCGGGCAGGATAAGGCAGTCTGGCTGGCCCAGCTCACCAGCATGGCGGACGGTACGCAGCCAGATATCAGGCTCGGCCAGCAACGGCTCAATATCAGTGAAGTTAGAGATATGCGGCAGGTCGATCAGGGCAATTTCAATATGCTCGGTAGCAGGCTTGGGCCGATTATACAGCCCGGCTTTGAAGCTGACTGAATCCTCCTGTGGCAGGTCGATGTCATGCAGCCAAGGAATCACCCCAAACACAGGCTTGCTAGTGCGTTGTTCAAGAAAGTGGTGCGCATCGGCAAGCAGGCTGACATCGCCCCGAAAACGATTGACGATGAAACCGGCCAGCAGCTTGCGTTCCCAAGGAGCCATTACTTCCACATGGCCGATAAAGGAGGCATAAACCCCGCCTCGGTCAATGTCACCGACCAGCAAGGCAGGGGCTTGGCTGTGCTGGGCCATGCGTAAATTAACGATATCATGTGCCTTCAGATTAACCTCACCCGCACTGCCTGCGCCCTCCAGAATCATACAGTCATGCTCGGCAGCCAGCTCGTCGTAAGTAGTGCAGACGGTCTGCCAGAGCTTGTCCTTGTAGCGCAGGTATTCCGTCACCCGCATAGTGCCCAAGGGTTTGCCGAGGACAATCACTTGGCTGCCCACGTCAGAAGAGGGCTTGAGCAGAACTGGATTCATCCGCACATCTGGGTCGAGAAGGCACGCCTGAGCCTGCACCACTTGGGCACGGCCCATCTCGCCGCCGTCCTTGGTCACGCAGGAGTTGAGCGACATGTTCTGGGCCTTGAACGGAGCCACGCGCAGGCCATCTTGCAGCAAGACACGGCAGAGGCCAGCCGCCAACACGCTCTTGCCGACATCTGAGCCAGTGCCGATCAGCATCAGGGCTGGAGTTCGTTTGCGCTGGGTTGTGCTTGAGACCGTCTTCTCTGGGTCGAGAATCTTTTGCAGGGCATGGACAAGGCGGTTGTTCTCCTCTTCCGAGCGCACGGCAATGCGGAAATACTGACTATTCAAGCCCTCGTAGTCAGCGCAGACCCGAATGGCAATCTTGAACTCCCGCAGTAGTTTCTCAGCCAGATTCGCTGCGGATATCCGCCCGGACAGATGAATCAGCAGGAAGTTGGCTGCGCCATCAATCACCCGGAGCCTTGGCAAGTTTTCTGCCAACTCTCGCAGCAGCTTTTCGCGGCAGTTCTGTACGGTTTCTCGGCTGCGCTGGATGTAGCTTGTCTGCCCTAAAACAAAGGTTCCGGCAGCTTGGGCGAGTGTGTTGACTGGCCACGGCGCAACCTGCGTTCTCATCTTCTGGCAAAATGCTTCTGAGGCAGCGAGGAAGCCGAGACGGAGGCCAGGCACCGCGAAGAGCTTGGTCAGCGAACACAGGGTGATGATATTCTCTCGGCAGCAGGCTATCGACTCGTATCCCTCAATAAAGCCAGCAAAAGCCTCATCAATGAGGAAAAGAACTTCTGGTTGCCTATCAGCCAAGGCTAACAGCTTTTGCCGATCATTCAGCCGCCCTGTAGGGTTGTTCGGTTGACCAAGGATGAGTAAATCACCGGGACGCAGCAGCTCGTAGAGCTGGCGCAGATGTGGCTGGAAGTCTTGTTCCGCTGAGAGCGGTACCGGCAGCACCTTTACCCCAGCATGGGCGCAAGCGTTGCGGTAATCGATGTACGCAGGCACAGGAATCACCGCCCGCTGCGGTTTCGCGGCACGGACAGCAGCATAGAGCAGCTCAGAGGTACCATTGCCAACAACGATCTGGCCAGAGCCGATCCGATACTGGTTAGAAATGGCTTTAACTAAGTCTGCCGCTTCCGGGTCAGGATAGTGGATAATGTCAGGCAGCCGGGCGGCCAGCAAGTGCCAGAGTTGTTCTGGTGGGCCAAGCGGGTTGATGTTGGCACTGCAATCAAGAATCTCTTCTGCCTTGCAACCAAGCCGGGCCGCCAGCTCGTGCAAGTTGCCGCCGTGTGTGCTGCTCATGGTTGCAGCCCCAGCGTTGCGAAGGGTGGCAGAGCCAATATCTCCATGAACGTAGAAACATGCCAGCGGGCTTCTAAGGCAGGGTTGCCAAAGGCGATCAAATCCACACCTGCGGCTGCGCTGTGTGCTTGATCGACCGTGGAATCACCAATAAAGATCGCCTCATCGGGTCGCAGCTGGAAATGATCGAGGATAACATGCAGGGCATCAGGCGCAGGCTTGGGCCGAGGCGCATTGGCAGCAGTCATGACGATCTCGAAATGCTTGCGCAGGCCGAAGATATCTAAGATCATGTCCATTGAGGTGGTGCGGTTGGTAGAGATAGCCCGATGACAGCGCGGCGTGATGCTTCGCAGGAAGTCTTTCAAGTCCGGGGCCATCTGCATGTGGCGGAGGTAGGGCGTGTAATCAAGCGACTGCGAATAGCTGCTGACGGCATCCCTGCTGATCTGCTCGTGCTTGCGGAAGATGTAGCGGATGGAATCAGCGACATTGTGCATGTGGACATATTCAAGCTCCTCCATGCTCATAGGTGGGCAAGAGAAATGCTCCAGCAGATCATTGTAATAAACGCGGTTGGCCTCACGAGAGTCGAAGAGCACTCCGTCGCAGTCAAAGACGACAAGTTTGAGCATGGCAGGGGGAGGTGTGGTGGCGGGGAAAGCTGCTGATGTACTCAAGAATATAGTGCAGATAAAACTTATCATCATTTATAGATGAATTGCATCTTTGAGAACGTGTTCACGAAGCAATTTCTTCAGCCCATTCTCTGTGACAACATCTTATATTCAAATATTTTATCTGTTTAGTGTCCATCATGGACAGGATGTTGAGTTTTTCTTTCTCAAACATAGATTATCTCGTTTCTCAGATAATCTTTAACGTATGGCTTTAAGTATTTTTCGCGGCATAAATCAACATCGCGCTGGAAGTGATTGGTCAAAAAATCTTTGAGCCTGCTCTTCTTTTCGTAAATATTTTCAGTATCTTCTTTGAACTCAAGGATAATATCTATATCGCTGCTGTCGTTTTGTTCATTTCTGGCGAACGAGCCAAACAAACCAAGTTTTGAAATATGATATTCATCTTTTAAGGATGAAAGATGCTCACTGAGGAACTTGATTATGTCATTGCTTGCTAGCATTGTATCCTCAAGTGTCGAATACATTTTGCTACTTACTTATGGCTTTAATCTTTTGTCGGAAAACGATGCTGATAGATATACAATTGCACAAGACACATTAAAATTATTGCAATAGTTCCGACAACAGGAAACTCCCACCATTGCTGTGAAAAAATATTCAGACGCTTATCCTCTGGATAGAGAAGAAAAGGAGCAAATTGCGCTCCCGCAAGCAAAAGAATCGTTCCGCCTCCAGTAAAATAATAACCGGGAAATAGCCGCCTCTTTTTATTGGAAAGAAAAATTTCCCATGCCATATCAGAGGGAAATCTTCCGATCATTTTAACAATTTTTCTTTCTATTTGTCGTGCAAAATATCCAGCTCGCAACATCCTTCCTGTCTGTGTCATATATTCAGATGCTTCGATCATTCCAACAAAACTTACAAAAAACCAACAAATAAGTTGAATAACGTTATCATCAATTTTACCGTTGAAAGTAGGCTGCGTCAGAAAAGCCATCCCAGCGATCAACGCAGCGGCAGCAGCCATTCCCCAGCTAATTACCGATTCCATCATCTGCTGCGCGGAAAGAGATTCTTGACGGGCTGTTGAATACATCTGCCAAAGAGCGGCCTGTATGTCGGAATCAGTGCATGATGATTTCGCAGATTCAGATGATACGAAAAATATCTCCTTGTTTTTTATTTTGTAAAAACTTCGCATTGCATCTTAATAGGTAAAACACTCAATCAACCAGCCCTGCTATCTTAACAGGGCTGGCGATGGCCGTTACCTCACTTCACCGGCTTCCACTCCTTCAGGAACGCAGGCAGATGCCCTGCCTCACGCGGGCCGATGGTGATGGTCCAATCCGGCAGCTCCTCTTCCAGCTCGCCCTTGATGGTGGCGAGATAGCCCGGAATGATCAGCTCGCGGTGCTTGACCTTGTCGGCGATGCCGGACTTCTTGACAAAGGCGGCAATCAGGTCTGCGCCGAATTTGCCCGCCGCCCACGCGGTGAGCACGGACAAACCCTCGGTGTCTTTGATCAGCAGCCAGCTCGGCACCTTGGAGCCTTCGATCTCGCCGGAAACAATGAAGTAGGTCAGCGAGAAGTTGCAGGTGATCAGCACCGGCGAATTCTCGTCCGGCCCGGTGATCGGGTAGATGTCCTCGGCCACGACCATTGGCCGCTGCGGGTCGGTGAAGATGTTGAGCTGCTCCAGCAGGAGCGGGAAAAGCACATCGCCCTGGATGTCCGAGAAAACGGCGATTGCCGCATACTTGGCCATCAGCACCGAGCCGATCAGTGCTTCCATCATCAGGTCGTCGCACATCTCGCAGGGGAAGGCGATGACCGGGAAGCCGAGGGCTTTGAATTTCTCCTTCACGGCGGAACGGCGGGACACGATGCTGTCCTCGAAGGCCCCGCGCAGGGTTCTCGCGCCGCTGTCGATGACCATGTCCTTGACCCCGGCGGCCATCAGCTTGTTGACTAACTCAACCAAGTCGCTGAGGTTCTTGCCCTTCACGCCGATGGCGCAGCCGGTCTCTTTGGCGAGCGCGGCAAAGGCATCGGCATTCTCGGCAGTTGCGCCGTAGAGCAGCGGCTTGTTGTCACCGCAGACAGCGGCAGCAGCCTTGAGCGCGGCAGCATCGCCGCTCATCAAGATGAGAGCCTGCTTAGGCGCGGCAGCCATGACCTTCTTGGCCATATCCGCCAGCGAAACACCGCCCGCATCTTTAATCGCCACCAAGTTGTTGCGCATCATCACGCCGACGCGCTCATACTCCAAGGTCGCGGCACGCTTCAGCTTGCCGTCCACCGAAGCCGCGTCCTCGTTCGTGCTGATCAGCACGGCAAGGCCGGTCTTGTTTTCAAAACGCTTCTCGTGCCGGAACTGGCAGGTCTCGCCGCCTGCGGTGAAGGCCGCCTCGCCGCCGCCGATCTTGATCGTGCGGATGGGCGGAGCCGATGCCTCGCCGATGGTGGCCTTGGCCTCCTCGCTCACGTCAACACATGCTACGATCTCAGCCTGGCCCGCCGCCACTTTCATGGCAAAGGCCAGACAGGTGGGGATGCCGCACTTGCCGCAGTTGGTCTTGGGCAGCATCTTGAGAATCTGGATACCGGTTAACGCCATTTTATCCCTCCTGGTCAAAAAATCAGAATCAGAACACCGGGAACACGATTCTCTGTCCGCCCGGCTGCTGGTGCTTTGTTATTTAATCGCTTACTCGTAATGGCTCCACATGCGATACACTTTGATCAGTTTCTCATCTTCAAAAATTTCATAGACCAAGCGATGCTGCTTGTTGATGCGCCTACTGATCAAACCATTCATGTTGCCTTTCAAAAATTCATATTCCGGTGGATATTGCAATGGATTTTTCTGGATGATCTCTATCAGCTTCAGAACCTTCTCTTTTAGCCCGCTGGCGGTTAACCTCTTGGCATCCTTCTCGGCTTGCGTCATGAACTTGACGGTGTACATCACCACTCCAGCTTATCGAGTGTGACCCCGTTGCAATCAGGCTCTCTTCTGGCCTCTTGAATGCTGTGAACCATGCCGTCTATCGATCTCAAATATTCATCATCGCTGACATACTCTGACTGATCCAATATTTTTATCTCATTCTTGAAATGCTTCAGTAACCATAAAAACTTCTCGACAATGCCGTCGTCTATTCGCAATGTAACTATTTTCATGATGCTCAAACCGCTCGCTGAATGCGCTGCGCAGGTTTCGGCTTGAATGAAACAACGCGCCGTCCTTTCTGTCCTTGTTTTCTTCTCATATCTTCACATATTGCATGAAGATCATAATTAAACCGTTTTGCATACGCATCACGATGCTGACGGATTTCTTCCACAATTGAATCTTTCCACATTATTCGCACCTCGTCAGTTCTTGCGGCGTGCATATTGATGGAGGCTCATAGCCAAGTTCTCTGCATACAGCCTCAATCTTTGGACGCAGGACAGCGTTTGCGATATGCGAGCAGTTCCAAGTCAGCAAATAATCCATGCCGTTCAGTGCCGCTGCCGCAATATGCAGAGCATCTATTCTTGCTTTTGCAGGCAGAGGAACTTTTTGGATCAATATACTTGCAAGCTGCTCAACTTCTTCCGTTATGTCGAGTTCAGGGATGTCATCCAACTGCTCAAGCCGCTTCTGTGCGGCATCCGGGTCGCCAGCTCCGGCCTCTTGGAGAACCAAGGCGGATATGTACAGCTCGAATTGGTCCCGGTTGTCCCACC
>JAGIXO010000092.1 GCA_026122915.1 Candidatus Electronema nielsenii
CGTTTCGCATTTTGCGCGAGCGATATTGAAACAGGAGAAAACGTTTCGGTCTTCGTTTCAGTTTGATCGCAGCCGTCTATAACATGGAGCGAACAATTGATTGTGCATGACTTATGCAAGAGGTTTACTGTACAAGATGACCAATCCTTCCCCAACGAATAGAGGTGAAGCGAGCAGCTGAAAACAGATTGTGCTGCACGTCCCACGACCAGTAGATAATAAACGCTTTGCCGCGTACTGCCTCCAGATCGACAAAGCCCCAGAATCGACTGTCATAGGAGTTATCTCGATTGTCGCCCATGACAAAAAGTTTGCCTTCTGGCACGGTCAATGGGCCAAAGTTATCACGCGGCCCATCTGAAGCAGACATGATAAGACTGTCTTTTTCAAATTGCCCGTGATCATTGGTAAGAGCTGTTCCGTTAATGAAAATCTTTTTATCCCTACTCTCCACGGTATCACCGCCCACCGCGATCACCCGTTTAATGTAGTCTAATGAAGTGTCTTGCGGATATTGAAAGACAATAATATCCTCACGCCGAGGCTCTTTAATCGGAATCAACACTTTGCCGGTGAAAGGCATTTTGATGCCGTAGATAAATTTACTCACCAAAATATGATCGCCGATCTGAAGGGTCTCCAGCATGGAGCCAGAGGGAATTTTAAACGCTTGGACAATGAAGGTACGGATGAACAGGGCAAGAACCACTGCAATGGCAATGGCCTCGGCGTATTCGCGAAGGACTGATTTTTTTTGATTCTTCTGCTGCATGGCACTGCCTCGCATAATGGAGATGAAGGAAACTGATCCGCCTCGGAGCCGAAAGGCGGCATTCTGCCGCTGTCCGAGTAAGGTCAGACAGAAATATCCGAAAAAAACATAAAGTTCAAGCAACATCTGTGGTAGCACGCTATTTTTTCTGCGTTGCCTTGAAACAATGGTGATGTGCAATGCTGGATTCGACCTAACGGCTTGCGGAATTGTCGTTTACTGGGGAAAATTCTGGCCCGGACGAAAAACAGTTTGTTTTATGCTGCGATACAGAGTATCTTATCAAACTTTCATTCATAGTCCATCCCGTCATCCTTGCCGCACAACCCGCGCATTGCAGCAATTCTCATTGCAGGATTGCTTTTTTTCTATTAATTGCATTCAGTTGAAACAGGAACACCCTTTATGAGTACATTTGCAGAACTCGGCATCAGCAGCGAAATCATCACCGCGCTTTCCGATTTGGGCTTTACAGAGCCTACCCCGATTCAAGTACAAGCCATTCCTCTTATTTTAAAAAATCATGCGGATATCGTCAGTCTGGCTCAGACCGGAACTGGCAAAACCGCAGCTTTCGGCCTGCCGCTGATCCAATTGATTGACCCGAAAAGCAGGCAGACTCAGGGGTTGGTACTTTGTCCGACCAGAGAACTGTGTATGCAGGTTTCCAGAGACTTGGAATCCTTTGCTCGCCATATTCAGGGGATTAATATTGTTGCGGTTTACGGCGGTGCCAGCATTGAGCAACAAATGCGAGAACTGCGCAGAGGAGCGCAAATCATCGTTGCCACGCCTGGACGGTTGCGCGACATGCTTCGACGGAAGATGGCCGACATAGCTGCTGTTCGTTTTGTCGTCTTAGAGAGGCAGATGAGATGCTGAACATGGGATTTCAAGAAGAACTGAACGGAATCCTGAGCGAAACCCCAGCGCAAAAAAATACCCTACTTTTCTCGGCCACTATGTCGCGAGAAGTGGCTGAAATCGCCAGCAAGTACATGAGCAATCCGGTCGAAATCACGGTCGGCGCGCGCAACGCAGGTTCGGAAAACATCAGCCATGAGTATTATCTGATTAATCCCAGAGACCGTTATCCGGCCCTGAAAAGAATTTTAGACAGCTGCCCGGATATTTACGCCATCATTTTCTGTCGTACTCGGATGGATACGCAGGAAATTGCGGATAAATTGATTCAGGACGGCTACAAAGCTGATGCCCTGCACGGCGATCTGACCCAGTCTCAGCGTGATCTGGTGATGAAAAAATTTCACGCTCGGCGGCTTCAACTGTTGGTGGCTACTGATGTCGCTGCCCGTGGCTTAGACGTAAGCGATTTAACCCACGTGATTAACTACAGTCTGCCTGATGACACCGCTGGTTATACCCATCGCAGCGGACGCACCGGACGCGCTGGCAGAACAGGTATTTCTGTAGCGCTGGTTGATGCACGGGATATGTATAAAATCAAGCAGATTGAAGGGAAAATTAAACGACAGTTCCGGCAGTGCGCAATTCCCGGCGGCCAAGAAATCTGTCGCAAGCAGCTCGTTAGCCTGATTGAGCGCCTCAGCAGTGCGGTGGTAGATCAAGAGCAGATTGAGCCGCTTTATGCAGAAGTTGCTGGGCAGTTGGAGCATCTGGACAAAGATCAGTTAGTCAAGAAAATCATCTCGTTGGAATTCGGCAGATTCATGGATTATTACCGCAATGCGCCGGACATCAATCCTAAGCCCTCTGATCGAAGGCCGAGCAGTAGTAGTAGCCGTCCTCATCCCAGTGTTCGTAGCGGCAGCAGCAGTAGAGGAGAAGAGAGAAAGCCTTACCAGCAACGCAGCGAGGCTGTTGGCAAAGAATTCGCCCAGTTTCATCTGAACATCGGTCGCCGCAACGGTATTTTGCCGGAAAACTTGATCAGCACCATCAACGAGGCTTCAGGTGGCGGGCGGATTAAAGTTGGCAAAATTGAAATCATGCGCAACACCGCCATGCTGGAAGGTGAAAGTCGCTTTATCCCGCAGATTCTGCAAGCTTTTCAGCAAGTCAAGGTGAACGGTAAGCCGGTGGATGTGAAGGTAGTACAGGAAAAACCGGCGTACCGGGGCGACAGAGCAACGGACAACAGCAAAAAGTTCAGACGCGAGCGGGAGCAGCACAGATAAGAGTTGTTTGCTTACCTAACAGCGTGTTGCAGGGGCGTTGCGGCTGAAGCCGAACGCCTTTTTTATTTTGGGTAGGAGTTTGGTATCTCTTTGGCTGTTTGTTCTCTCAATATGCACCCCCTCGATCCCCTCACGCTCCGACTGCGCGGCCAAATCCTGATTGAAGCGAGCGCAGGCACGGGCAAGACCTACACTATTGCTCTCCTCTTTCTTCGACTGCTGCTGGAACAGGGCCTGAGCGTGGATGAAATCCTCGTTGTTACCTTTACTGAAGCGGCTGCGGAGGAACTACGTGGCCGCATCCGTCAGCGCATCCGCGATGCACTCGATGTATTGGAAGGGCAAGGCCCAGATGACCCGCTGCTGCACGAGCTACTGCAAGAAGTTGATCGCCCAGCAGCTATCCTGTTGAGCGATGCGCTAACCCGCATGGATGAGGCAGCGATTTACACCATTCACAGCTTCTGTCATCGGATGCTTCAGGAACACGCCTTTGAATCGGGTGCGCCCTTCGAGATGGAGCTTGTGGAAAGCGAAGCTGTTTTGCGGAAGCGAATCATTGAAGACTTCTGGCGGCAACGGTTTTATACCGCTTCCTACGAGGAAAGTGCCTGGGCTGCCTCACTCTGGACATCGCCTGCTGACCTGCTCAACAAGCTGGGCGGGCACCTCAGTCGGGCAGATATTGCGTGCGTTCCCTTTGTCGATGCAGAGGAGATTCCCCGGCAAGAGGCAACGCTGAAGCTGCTGTTTGCCGAGGTACAGCAGCAGTGGCAACCGCATCGTGAATCTATTGCTGAACTGCTGCGGAATAATAAACGGTTGCGGCGGAGTAAGAGCGAGAAGCGGCAATACGACAGCGAGCGATTAGAAGCAGCCTTGGCCTTGCTCGACCGGCTGGTTGCTGGTGCCGAGCTGCCGTATCTTGCTGAAAAGGAACTGGAGCTGCTGGCCTTGTTTACCCGCAGCAACCTGCTTGCTTCGCTCAAGGCCGCGACAAAAAACAACGGCGAGCCGCCTGAGCATCCGTTCTTCGATCTGTTCGAGCAGCTTTTTCAAATCCAGAGCAGCTTGATGACTTCCCGGCAAATCGGGGTGCTGCTGGAAGCGAGAACGTATCTGCGCAGCGAGCTGGCCCGGCGCAAACAGGAGCAAAGCCAGCTCTCGTTCGATGACTTGCTCACTGCGCTTGCTGGTGCCTTGCAAGGGCCAGAAGGCGACGTGTTGGCCCGCAGCATTAGTAGGCGTTTTCCAGTCATCATGGTTGATGAATTCCAAGATACCGACCAAGTGCAGTACCGCATCTTCAAAGGAATTCACGCAGCAAACATGGTAGCTGCGACTCGTACCAGCAGTCGCTCGGCAGGTCTCTTTCTGATCGGCGATCCCAAGCAGGCTATTTATAGCTTTCGTGGCGCGGATATTTTCACCTATATTCAAGCGCGCCACGATACGCCAGAGCAGAATCGGCTGACCATGACTACTAATTATCGTTCCAGCACCGCGATGGTAAAGGCAGTAAGTCATCTATTTGCGCACGAAGCTCCGTTTCTTTTTGCCAAAGACGAGATTGATTTTCCCCAGGTTGAGGCAGCTACGAAGGCAGACACCAGTCCCCTTTTGTTTGACAACAAGCTAGGTCCAGCACTGACGTGCCTGCTCTTGCCAGAGTCTGAAAAACCACTGGCAAAAATGGCCGCAGAACCTTTAGCAGCTCGCTGTTGTGCCCATGAACTCGCCGCGCTGTTAGCGGCTGGTTTGGCAGGTGAAGCCAAGATTGGAGCGCACAATCTTGCTGCTGGCGATCTTGCGGTATTAGTGCGTACCAACGATCAGGCCGAGCTGATTCGCCAAGAATTAAACGCGCTTGGTATTGCTAGCGTCTGCGGCGACAAGGATTCGGTCTTTGCTGCTAAAGAAGCGCAGCAGCTTCTGCGACTGCTGACTAGCCTCAGTGATCTTGCTGATCTTGCCCTGATGCGCACGGCTCTGGCAGGTGATCTCTTTGGCTGGACAGCAGAGCAGATCGACCAGTTACGCGAGGACGAGCAGGCGCGAGAGAAGATCATGGCTGACATGAGCCGCTATCATCAGCTCTGGCAGCAACAGGGCTTTCTGCCCATGCTTCAGCAGCTCCTCAGCGAGCAGAAAACAGTCGGCAGACTGCACGCTGCGCCTTCTGGCGAACGGATGCTGACCAACATTCTCCATTTAGCTGAACTGCTCCAAGAGGCTTCGCGGCAGCGGCCCGGTGTAGATGCCCTGCTGCGTTGGTTCAGCGATCAGATGCAGCAGCCGGAAAGCCAGGCTGAGAATCAGCAGCTACGGCTGGAAAGCGACGAAAATTTGGTTAAGATCGTCACGATCCATAAGGCCAAGGGCATGGAGTATCCGCTGGTTTTCCTACCCTTTCTCTGGACAGCTCGTCCTTGTTCCAACGAGCAGCCGCTGGCCTTTCATCGGTACGACCAGCTTTGCCTCGATCTTGGTTCTGGTAGTGAGGAGCATTTTCGGCTGGCAGAGCGCGAGCGGCTGGCTGAAGACTTGCGTCTGCTCTACGTGGCCGTAACCAGAGCGATTTATGCCTGCTTCTTCTGCTGGGGCCGCATCAGCAAAATGGAGGAAAGCGCACTTTATTATCTACTGCAACGAGAAGCAGGCGCTGACTTAGAGAGATTGTGGGACGTGTTGACGATCAAACCCTGTCCGACAGAATTCGTCCCACCAGAGCTGCGGCCTGCGGATGATAAAGCAGCCTCCCTCAGTGCCGTGAAATTCCGGGGCAAGATTGTCACTGACTGGCAGATTGTCAGCTACTCCAGCCTGACTGCTGCTCACAAAAACAGCAGCCCAGAGCAACCTGATCATGATGAATTGCAAGCAGAGGAAACACAGACCGCGCTCGGCCAGAACGTCTTCGGCTTCCCCAAGGGGGCGGCAGCAGGCACCTGCCTTCATGCCATTTTGGAACAAATAAGCTTCAGTGATGCCAGCGGCCACGAGGCAATAATCCGCGTTCAGTTAGAGCGGGCCGGATTTGCTGAATCGTGGCTGCCAGTGGTCAGCAACTGGATGCAAGACCTGCTGCACACGCCACTGCTGGATAAAAGCGGATCGTTCTCTCTTTCCTCGCTCAATGAGCGAGAGCGAGTCAACGAAATGGCGTTTTACTTTCCGTTAGCAACGGTGCGGTTGGAGCAGTTCAACCGAGTGCTGCGTGATTTCGGCCATGCACCTCTGCCAGAACAGAGCGGAGTGCTGCACGGCCTGATGACTGGCTTCATAGATCTGATTTTTTGCTGGCAGGGCAGATATTACCTTGCTGATTACAAATCAAATCATCTCGGCAGCCTGCCTGCGGACTATAGCCCGGATAAACTGGCCGCCGCCATGAGCGAACACCGCTACGATCTGCAATATCTCATCTATACGGTGGTACTCCACCGCTTTTTGGCCGGGCGCATTCGGGGTTACTGCTATGAGCAGCATTTTGGCGGAGTTTTTTACCTGTTCCTGCGCGGTATGAAGCCGGAGCATGAAGTCGGCTGCGGGGTGTTTACGGCCTGTCCACCGCTCGCGTTGGTTGAGAGCTTAGACAGATGCTTTGGAGGTATAACCAAGGCAGATGGTGAAACCTGCCTTGGCGGAGTTGCTGCTTAATGGCTCATCTCAATCACCAAGTGCCGGTGACGGTATTGGTTTGGGCAGTTGCCGCTACAGTGGGGGGCGTGGTTGGAAACGGCGACATTGCGGCAGCGGCAAGCGGGAACGGCACATTGGCTACATATTTAAGCGTAATTCGGGCAAAGATTTCATCCGGCTTTGGAAAACCAAGCGCGGTAAATCCTAGGTCTTCATTCAAAGCATTTTTGGCTACAATCAACACCCGTTCTCGCTCGAAGTAAAAACGAGGCGGCACTACGATGGGATAATTTGAAATATATTGGGGCGTAAACGCGGC
>JAGIXO010000093.1 GCA_026122915.1 Candidatus Electronema nielsenii
ATACAACTTATTTAAAACTTAAATACTATAGGCCCGATTTTCTCGATCTGAAGCAGCAGTCGGTGCCATGACAAGCGGTCATGCGGATTAACAAGGATACGCAGGATGGAAAGCACATCTTTGACGTGAGCTGATTCAGTCAGTTTCATTCCTCCCCATTTTTCAAAAGAAATCCGAGCTGAAGCAAGTTCCAACTCAAGTTTATAGGCGTGATGACTGGCCCGAAAAAGCACTGCAATCTCGGAGCATGACACACCGGAGGATATCAGTTTTTTGATTTTGCCGGTGATGAAGCGGGCTTCATCAGTCTCGTTGCTGGCGGCATAAAGCGCAGGCATGATGCTGCCGGGCAACGCGGTAAACAGCTTTTTGGCGTACTTCTCGCGGAAATTGGAAATAATTGCATTGGTAAAATCAAGAATCGGTGGCGTGGAACGGTAGTTCTGCTCCAGTTTGATTATGGTACAGTCGGGATGATACTGCGGAAAACTCATGATGTTTTGGAAGTCCGCACCACGGAAGCTATAAATGGACTGCGCATCATCGCCCACAACCATGACGTTGCCGTGTTCCGAGGACAGCAGCTTAACGATCATAGACTGTAGCCAATTGGTGTCCTGATATTCATCAACCAACACGTGCTGAAACCGTGAAGATATTTCCCGGCAGGCTACAGGAAAATTGAGCAACAGCTGAAAAAGGTTGAGCAATAAATCATCGTAATCCATCAAGCCATGCTTGGTTTTGAAATCAGTGTAGTGTTCAAGAATCAAGCAGCAATCATTGCTAAAATCAACGAGATGAGGGTGAGATCGTTGAATGGCATCCTCAATGGAGCAATTTTTATTGACTGCTGAGGAAATAAAACCAAACACGGTACGGCTACCGGGAAAGCGTCTGCCAGAGCCAGATAGCCACAAAGAGGAAGCGACCAACCCGATAATGCCCTCGGCATCGGATTGATCAATGATGCTGAAATCAGAGTTGATACCCAAATGATGCCCGTGACGACGCAGCAGCAAGTTAGCTGCGCTGTGGAAGGTACCGCCCTGCACTCGACAAGCCTGACAGGAAAGTTGAGCAGCGCGGTCAAGCATCTCCTGAGCAGCCTTGCGGGTAAAAGTCAGCAAGAGGATAGATTCAGGGTCAATGCCCTGCTCCAGTAGCCAAGCAACCCGGTAAACAAGGGTGCGGGTCTTACCCGTACCTGCACCGGCGATTACCAACACAGGGCCGCTGCCGTGGGTAACGGCAGTACGCTGAGGCTGGTTCAGTGCGTCTAAGATAATGCGAGGCTGGAAATCAAGTGGAGGCAGAGAATCAAGCCAATCATCCAAAGAAAAAGGAGGTGCCTCCTCATGATTTGAAAAAAATGGCTGCTGGACATAAGGCTGAGGAGCAGAAAGGGAGTTTCGGGCATTCATAGCGTTGCCTCATCAAAAAAGCGTTATTGGGTTCGTTATTGGGCTTTTTAGTTGCAAACTGTGCGAATAGATCAATTTTAAGCGAAACAATACGAACCTAATCAAATGGATATGTTGCTTGAACCGGCCTGTCACGCCGGAGGTCGCCGGTTCGAGCCCGGTCGGCCCCGCCAAAAAGATCAGGGAGTTAGGATATTATTTATCCTAACTCCCTTTTTCTTTCCCCACCATATTCCCCACATTCTTCATGGTTTTGCCTTATGGGGAGTCTGCTTTCTTGCCACGAAAAATATTGTTCAGCGGGCGGGGAATTGTTTCTGAAAAGCAATCAACAAAATTGCTTGAAGTTGAGGATGGTTACTGCCCTGAAGAATGGAGAGTCAGAAAATGCGGTGGGATTTGAAAACGGTTCCTGACATCTCAAGGATTTTACTGAATCCCGAACAGCTCCCGTGGAAAACCGGAATTGTCTGGGAAGCCCATTGCAGTGAAGGGGCAGGGATCAAGAGCAGGCTTGCTGTCCACAAGATCGGCAACCTTGTTGATCCAAGCGGAACTTGGCCCGATCTTCTTCACAAGATACCAAACAGCCGCCACCTGCCCGTATATTCTGCGTTTTGCCTCAAAACTGAGGTTGAGCCGTTGAAAATAGGGGGCGGCTTCAAATCCTTTCAGGCTGATCGGGTTTGCAGAGGCACGGTTCCAGATTCGGGCATGATGGGCGCATTTGTTGCGTAATATGTTGATCTCGGCAAGCCAGTTTATCAGCGTGGCAGTGTTGCCGAATTCTAACCGCTGAACAATCCTCTGCTGGTATCGGCCATTCAAATTTTCAAAATATTTCGACATCAGGCCATAGTCCCAGCACTCGACAACCGCCCAGAAAGGGATAGGCAGCCTTTTTTCCCGGTGCCAGACTATAGAATCTTCCTTGCTGCTGTTCACCAAATTGCAAAGCCTGCTCATCCACTCATACCAGTGGTTGACCGCCTTGCCGTTTTTCTGTTTCGTTGCAGTGACTTTTGGATTTATAAACTCTTCCTTCTCATAGGCGAGCGGGTCAATCTTCCCTATTTCATGGGCAATAATGCTGCGCATGTAAATTTCAATCCGCTCTATCCCGTCCAGCATGAGCTGCCGCAGCTTTTTATCAAACAGGTACAGGTCAATAATATCATTAAAGTTGATATTGCCTTGGAATCTGTCATCCCGGACAGGCAGACCCGTCTGTGAATCTTTGAGGAAATTGCCGTTATCGTCAAATTTTGGGCATCTGCACGGGTACCAGAAACCGCTTAACCGGTAGTATCCGATTTGAGACAGCTTGCGGATTGCTCTTGCTTCATCGGGAATAATCATTCCCCGTTCTTTGAGGCGGGCAACCAGTTCGGAATATTCTAAATGCGGCTTAACGGCGGGCGGGGAAGGCATGGGCAGCAGAAACAAGAAGGCCCGACCGTGATGCAGCGCATGACTGCAACAGGGGATCGGGCACGATTAAGTATATAATACAGCAACAGGGTAATTTGTCAATATCTGAAGGAAGAACCGCTGTTTTTTTATCATGCAAGAAATTGCCCGCTTCTTGGAATTGCTCCGAGACGTTCGCCAACGTGATTCAGCCGTCTATCCAACGCCGCTATTCCGATCATCCACCCCTCATCGCCCGCCCGGTACGCTTCGTTTTTCAGCCGGTCAAACGTCTTTTGGTGCATGTGTTTCGGTTTGAACAGGATAGGCTCTGCAATACTTCCCGGTGCGTTCAGCCGTCGCCTTATTTTCTGAGCCTTCCGAATGAGACGATATGACCTGTCTTCCTGCTGGCTCGCATAAACAAGATCGTGGCAGTGGCGGCATAAAAAGTATTTTCCGGCTCCGTAGAGTATCGCCACCCGCTTCATGCAGTGAGGGCAGAGAAACCATGTTCGGTGGCCGCCGTAGTTGCACGAGGTGCGGGCAAATGGAATCGTTTGTTCAACCTGCTCCCATTCTCCACCGTGCAGGCGGTGTCTGTAATGCAGGGCCATCTGGTTTTCTTCTATTCTGCAACTGACAGAGCCGGTCTCTTTGCCGCGACGTGACCATGACAGAGAACACGTTGTTCCGGGCCGCAGCATGTCGTTTTTCTTCATCCATCGAATATCAATGTCATGCTGGCTGTTCGTAGTGCTCTTCTTTGAACCGTACCTGAACCACTCGCCTGATCCTAAGCCGCCCATAGTTTCACCTGTCTGTTTTTATCGAAATCAATAGGGAAATATAACTTTATACGCGACTATATGCAAGCCATTTTATGGCAATATCAGCATGTTATGCAATGCTACAGGTGTGAATTACAGGTTGCAGCATTGCGTACTTGCAAGGAACCCATAAAGTACATGGAGTTTTTGAGAGTGTTGCAGGGCGGGGGATCGTGTCAGCAGGTCAGATGGAAACTATTCCTTTGGGTAAAGTTTGTAACACGAAGTTTTGATTAACCTTGCACTGAGAGGACTTGTTTCATCTTTTGCATATTTAAGAACACACTCGCTGCTGTTCTTGATTCCAATTATTGCGGACTTTTTCTTTACCTCTCTTTGATTGGGGAATTCTTTCCGGCATATTTCCCTTGTCTCACTTGCTACTGTATCATTTTTTACCCCCGGCATTCTATCCAGAATACATTCGTCGAAGTTTGACGGGCCGAACCATCCTTTAAACCATCCACCTTTTGCCTCTTTGTTATCAGGTAATTGCATCCTGTCAAGAGGATTGACTCCCCCATGAGCTGAGATGTCCGCATCTATGATCTTGTCAATGTTCTTGCGGAACATTTCGCGCTGGCTGGCTTCCGGTTCCTTTGCTATTGCAGCAAAATCATTATCATTAGGCGTGGCACTGCTATCAATAGTGCCGAACAGATAGCTTTGGCTCTCACTGTTTGATACTCTTTCTTGGTTGGCTTTCTCTTGCCGATAAAAAGCCTCCTCCTTTTTTACGCTCATTGCATTTGCCGAATCAATATCGCTTTTGTTTATATTTGAAACGACATATCTTTTTCCCATATACTCAACATCAAGCTGCTTAACATGGGACAGGGGAATTCGGTCATCAAGGTTCCCAATTCTACAGATGAGGGTTCCGTTTGTAATCGTTAATAAATCACAGTACAGGTGCCGTTCTTGTCCTTGCTCATCCGTCTTAACCCCCCTAAACTTTGTATCCAGATCGGACAGAGCCAAGGCGTTTGCGGGGCCAAAAAGCAGTGCCGAGAGTATTATCAATGCGCAAGATATGCTTCGTCTCTTGTTCACAGTATTTCCTTGTGTGGTTCTTTTTCTGGGATTTTCAAGTTTTCAGCAGGTCAGATGCGAGCCGAACAGATACGCTCCGGCAATCTGCATTCCCGCCGCCTTCAGGCGTTCGAGAAAGGCGGCAACATTTGCCATCACTGCATTATCGAATAAATTAATCTTTTCCAAAAAATGATCGATACTGTTAATTGGTCATTAATTATTTTTTTGGTAATATCAATATTTGTTATTGCTTGAAGAATACCGACTAAGACAAGAGCAACTGTTAAATAACTAATTGACTTTTGACTTTTATAATTTTCTTTATGCCGTCTTTCATCTTCTTCGTATTGACTTAATGTAGCAAAAGCTTTTCCAGTTACCAAGTAGAATTTCAATCTATTATGTAAATATTGCGATTCTTGAGTAAGAGATAATTCGCCAGTCTCCACAAAAGAATCAATAGCTAATTGAAGTTTTTCTTTTAACTTGTATTGATGCTTTGAAAGAACCCACTTTGACCCATACAGCTTTGTCAATATGCCATCAATATTATAACTATCTCCTTGCTGAAATAGGTATTTTGGCGATTCGTCTGATAATCCTTTTTCTCTCAATTCGATTAACAACCTAAGTAAGTTAATTCTTAAAGGAAGCGCAGATTCTTTAGATTTTCTATCAAATAAATACTGTATAAGCCTTTCTTTCAGCGTTGATATGTTGCATATGACGACATCTATCCTTGTAAATCCAGCGCATATATAGCTAAACAAGCTATTATATTTAAATGTATAAAATTTATAATAATGCTTTATCTCTACCTTGTATCTAACCAAATCTTTGTAATCAATAAATATTACTTTGTCTCTGTCGAAAATGTTTCCATTACGCTGATAGCAGCGAACATTATTTTTCATTGCTTCATTAAAAAGATACTGCTCTGTTTCTTTACGTAATAGAATAGAAAAGTTGTTAGTATAACAATTTGCTTCATGACTACTGCTTATTTTTGGAGAAATATGCTTTAAAATAATCCTTGAGAAAATCGTATAAAAGCAACAGTTCATTTGTATGAAATTAGTTATCATTTCGGCAAGCATCCGCCCGTATCAAGCCCCCTCATCATTTACCACCACTCACCCCCAGTTTCAAGCAGTTTCCACCCCGTTGCGGGACACTTGCATTCCTGCCACTCCTGCGCCTTCTTGGTGCAACGCCCATGCTTCAAGGCCCCGCTGCCGCCCGCCATTTGAAAACGTCATGCGGGCCTCTGAGCAGCGGCTAAAATGTCTGCCAATGTTAAGTTTCTGCTCTGCGGCTTCAACCCTGAAAAACGCCTCCAAGATATTGCGCTTGCGAAAGCCGCAACCCTGCGGCCTTGCCTGCGGCTTTCGTCCCGGCAAGGAATCTGTGCGCTTCCACGCTCCCGGCAAAACGACAATCTGGAGGTGATTTACGCAGCCCGCTGGTACGAACTACGAGGCATCTGTTACGCCTCGCAGTTCACCTCGCACTAAATTTTCATTTACAATTTTTACAAACCTTCCAATGAATTGACAGCTTCCGCGCTTGGCATCCGCTATTAAGAGTTCAGCATCTTTTGACGGTCGTACTTCGCACCTCGCACCAAATTTTTCAGCGTGACTGACCGGCTCGGCTTTGCGTTTCCGAAACCCGCAGGGCTGCCGGTTTGCCTGCCGGTTTGCCCTCGCCTTCCGGGTCGTCAATCAGCTTGGCCTGCGCTTTGAGCCGCACAGAGCTGGCGAGGGAACGGGCAGACTTAAACTCATCCGCCGCAAATGCCCTCAGAATCAATTTTCGGAGCGGAACGTCCTGCTCTGCTGCCGCTGCTCTGATCGTTGCGCCTTGGGCCTGCTGACACCCTTCCTGAACGTGCTGCATATATGCAGTATGAAGCCTTTTTTATGGCGGGTAATATCTCGTTGCAAGCCCGGCCTCTGCTGATCTTGGCTTGCGAAGGTTGCAGCCCTGTAACCTTGCTGCAACCATCT
>JAGIXO010000094.1 GCA_026122915.1 Candidatus Electronema nielsenii
GGCGCGCCTCGCCGCGAACGGAAAACCCCCGATGGTCATTCTCTGCGCTATGATGCGTAAGCTCGTTCATGTCGCTGTTGGTGTCCTCAAGGCAAAATGTTTAATCCAGCCCTCCATGGGGCTTGACACGAATAACAGTATCTGCATCAGCAACTTGAAAGGGCAGGCACTTGGTCTGCCTTTTGCATTGACAGCACTACCTGTTCAAACGAATTTCCCTGATCAACGCCCTGAAGATCGAATAAAAGAGTACAACACGTACAGTTCATCTGAGCAACTGAATCGCGTAATTCATAATTGAGTGAACTCTTCCAATGAATTTCTCTGTGCTACATCTCCTTGCTGGCCTCTTTCTTCTTGTCGTCATCTTTTTTTCGGCAAAACGATCAGCATTTTGCATTCTCCGCAAGAAAGAAATCCAGCCTGATGTCGCTAAAGATGTAACGAAGATCCTTTCTGTCGCATTCTTTGTTGTTTATTTGTTTACCGCGTTGCTTTCATATCTGCTTCTTACTCCGCAGGTCGCAGAACCTTTCCGCACGATGCTATCTCCACCGGCAAATATCGCCCCTGCCGTGCCGATTGTTGCAATACCGCACGGGAAAATGGCAGCAGAGCAAGGCCGCGTTGAACGTCAGCGGCTGCTTGCAGAAGAAACAGAGCTATTGATCAGAGCGGCGGAGGAACGCCATCAGCTTTTCAGTCAGAAAAGTCCATACGTTGTTCCTGAAGGGATATCCGGGACTGAGGATAAATATATCGTTCCACATGTTGAACAGCTTGCACCACCTGCTGCGCCCAATGAAAATGCACTTGCTGAGAACAAGATATCTGTCCAAGAATTGGTGGCATCAGCAGAAGGAATATCATCAATCTTGCCTGAGCAGCATCAGCACCCTTTACAGATTCCGGTGCAGTCTTCCGCAGAGCAAATTATTCCTCTGCAAGAGCCGCCCTCTGCACCTGCTGCCAGCGAAATGAATTCACCTGCTCAGGTGGTTACTCCACAGCAGCAAGCGTTGCCTGAGATACTACAGCCTACTGCCACGCCAGCAGCAATCCCCAAGGGAATAGATCAGCAGATTGCAATGACCCAACAGCAACCCGTTCAATCGCTGCCAACAATACAAAAAGTGTCCTGCGAAGAGATAAAAGGATATATGGACGATACTGATTATCAGGTGCTTCGTTCTGCCATAGCAAAACCGGTAGGTGTGGTTACACCTTGGAAAGGGCCAAATGGGGCATATCATGTCACCGCAGGAGTAATCAAAGGCAATTGCAGGGAGTACAGCATTCAGGCAAACCTATCGGGCAAATCCTTGCAGTGCCATGTCTCATGCGTCAGCAGTACCAGCATTGCCGCACCAGCAAACAGCAGAATGATTCATCAGCAAAGAAGTGATCAAGAAGTGATCCGCGATTCGATGAATAGCAGCGACCAAGATGCCTTTATTAAGGCTCTGACCTATCACGGCCCTGTTTCGTGGCGTAGCTTGAACGGCGTTTTCTATACAGTTGCTCCTGTCCGCCTTAATGTCCCTTGCAAGGTATATCATGTGCAGGCCAATATTCAAGGAAGAGTCTTTCAATACAATGAATCAAACTGTCAATAACCAACGATACTGAAAAATCCTTGGTACTACCAAGACAACATCATGTTTACCCAAGGACAGGGGACGCTTTTTTACTCCATCTATGCGTTGCGCGGTAACAATTCAGTTTAACTCAAAGCGTACTGGCACTTTGACCCACATTTCTTTTGTCTTACCACCAATAATGCCTGGAGTAAACTGCCAGCTGCGTACAGACTTGAGAGCAGCCTTGTCCAAAATGCCGTGGCCGCTACTGGAAAATGGGCGGAGATCAGCCACTCGACCGCTGACATCAATCAGAGCCTCAAGGGTGACCACGCCTTGCAGGCCGCGTCGCCGCGCTTGCGGCGGGTACTCTGGCGGCGGATTGCTGGCGTAGAGCGGCGCAGCCTCCTGATCGCTTGAACCAGCACCTGTGCCGGATAAACCGCCGGTGTGATGCCCCTGTCCCGCCTCGCTGCCTAAGCCACTGTCTGCATCATCAATGCCTGTTTTGGCCCCAGTAACGGCTGAATCGATTGCCCCCTTTCTCGAAGGAAAATCTCCAAGCTGCACATCGTTACCTTTTGAAGGAGCAGGATGCGCAGCACCCGAACCAGTCGCATCTCCTTTTTCCAAATCTACTTCTTTCCGAGAAATTTCTTGAAGATCAAGCGGCAGAGTCGCCAATGGCTTGAGAGAAGCCGAAGCAATCTTGGGTAGAGGAGACAGTCGCCGGGTGATTTTTCCTTGTGCAGGCGGCAGAATCGCCAATGGTTTGGGAATAGTCGAAGCAATTTTGGGCGGACGAGGCCGTTGCCGGGTAATTTTTCCTTTAGCGGGCGGCTGCATATCCAACGAGTTGACCACACTCTTTACTTCAGCTTGCTTCTTCTGAGCCGACGGTTTGACTGCTTTGACAGCATTACCGCTGCCATTTTTCTGTTTTTCAGGGAAACGTACAGGCATGTTGATCAAATTCATCATGACAACATTGTTCAACTTGGGTCTGCTGTTCGCCATATTTTGAAGAGCAATTGCTCCACCAAAAACAGCGACATGCAAAATAACGGCTATGTTTAAAGGCCATTGCCACCTCAGGCGATCGTTTTCTCGTTGATCCAAAAATGCCTGCCACTCGTCGTAATCTGTCCCGTTCATTTCTCGCTCATCTAAAAACAAATTTACGGCAGGCAAGCAGCGGCCACATAACCGGCCCGCCTTTCTCCATCATCTCCCACATCGCTGTTGTTTGAATCATGATAATTGATTGTAGCGGCGCACTCAGTATCTCACCGAACGTGTTAGCATGGCTGTGAAAGGTGCGCCTTGATAGAAGCTGGCTTGGCCACCCCGACTGTCGTCAGAGCCGCTGATGCTGGAAATGTATTCTTCATCCAAGAGGTTGTTTAGCTCCAAGGACAGCTTCATTTCTTTGCTTTGGAGCAAGTCTGGCATACTGTAGCTCATCCGTAAATCAGCAACAAGAGCAGAATCAACTTGGTTTTTATTTTCAGCATCCGCATAGCGTTCGCCAAGATAGCGCAGCATGGGTGCAGCCTCAAACTGCCCCCAGCTCCAGATCAGACCAGTCTTGATCATCCATTCTGGGGTGTCAATAACCTGATTTCCTTCAGTAGCGCGTTTCTTCCCTGCATAGCTGAGGTCTTCGTCATACGTCATGGAAGTCCACGTCGGATTGACGAACAGGGTGAAATGGTTAGACAGATACGCATTCATTTCTAAATCAATGCCGTAGCCGGTTGCCTCGCCGATGTTCTGCTGATAATTTAGATCAACACGAGGATCGTAGATGGTAGTGAGCAGGTTTTCATGCTTGCCATAAAAGAAGGTCGGTGCGATCTCAAATAGCCCCTCGTTTCGGCGCAGACCAAGATCAAAGATATCTGCTTGCTCGAAATCATAACCCGCAAACAGGTCTTGCAGAGTGATGCTCTTGGCTTGGAAGGTGGCTCGATTTTGATTATAGATGTTGTGCAGCGGCAGATAAGAATAAGGCCGGATGAACGTTTTGCCGTAACTGGCTCGGAGTTCTGTCGCATCATTCACGTGCCATGCTCCTGCCACCGTAGGCAACCAAATGTCCAAGCTCTTTTCTTCTTGATCGATATCAGAAGCGCGTTTCAGAGCATAAGGTGAGGCTGAAGCTGAAACATAACCCTCGCTGGCGGGTTCTTCAAAAGAGAAATACTTGAGACCTGCTTGCCAATCAAAGGAACCACTGCTGCTTGCCAGCTTGAAGTACGGGCTGTTAACAAAGCTGTCTCCATCACTGACGGTCATGCGGCCATAGCCGCGATAATCCAAGCCGGAGTCGGTGATAGCAAAATTCTGGGTGAGGATGCTGGAATCCGAACTCTCAAAATGATAGCCCAGCGTAGCTTTCAAATCGCCTTGCTCCATCATGGCCTCGCCGATAATGCTGCGGTATGCGTGATATCACGAAGGCGTTTCTGCACGGTTCCTGCGGGAGAAGTTCCGCCGGAGGAAGAAACTCCGGGTGGATTTGAGCCAGCAGAGGAGGAGCTGGCGGGGGAAGAACTGACTGTTGGCGACGGTGCAACGCCCTGCATGATTTCCGCATCTTCCCTTGTGTGGTAGGGTTTAGCGGTGAAGCGCAAGGAATCGGATGCTCGCACCGTCAAAACAGCAAGTAGGTCATCATTTTGATATTCGCCCCGGTTGTAGTCGTAATAATTGATATCATCAACTGCGTTACCAGTGCGCTTGGCGTTGTAATCTTTATTGTAATTGCTGGAGAGATTCTGCGTTTCCTTCCAAGTTAAAGGCCGATACAGGTGCTGATCATGGTCGTTGTGGTTATACCAGAGCTTGATATCTGCTTTATCCCCCAGCGGTTGACTGAGAGCAAGATTGGCATTATTTCTCGGTCCCAAGGTGCCGGAGCCGCGCCATTTATCGGCCTTGCTGCGTGAGTACGAACCAGAGACGCTGGTACCGATCTCTGCTGCCGGGCAAGCATCTAATCGGACATAACTGCGGGTGTAGTTGTTGGAACCAAGGCTTTGTTTGAAGAGCAGACCGAAATCCTCATGAGGCCAGTCAGGACGTAACTCAATCGCGCCGCCGCGTGAACCAATGCCCGTACCAATATCTCCGGGAATTGCGCCTTTATAAATGGAAATTCCCCGCATATTTTCCATGTCATAGATATAGTCACGCGGGCCAATGGGATTGCCACCGTAATTAGGCACACCTTCCACCGTCATAGCGCCCATCGAGCTACGCACCCCACGTACCCGAACGCTGCTCATTTCCGCTGTCAGACCGGTGCTATCCGGGCTTTCTACGTTGATACCGGGCAACATGTCTAACGCACCGTACACGCTGGTCGTGGCTTTTGCGCCCTGCATTTCAATCCCTTTCGGCGTGATCTCGCTGCCAGTATAAACCGTTTCACTGGCCTGCATGGATGGGGTGATCAGTTTTTCCCCAGTAACCAGCACTTCTGCCATTTCGGTTTCTGTAGCTGCGGCTTGTCCAGCCATGACAACAGCGGTCAATCCGAGCAACGCTCCTTTTCGGTATTTTTTAGTGCGCATGTTCCTTCTTCCTTTTTTTACGGAATAAATATGGTGGATTCCTGATCTTAATCGGCATTCAGGAATAACTTTTTATACGAGTTCAGAATCTTATATTTCTTAAACCATATTTACCCCGCCCGAACAATGAGGCAGAAAGTTCATTCTTCTGGGAAAAATGCCCGAAGAGTCGGGCAGCTTGTCAGGTCTTGGTCTGATTGAGCAGCAATGATGAAAAAATTCCTTCCTGTTGCCCATCGACAAAGATTTACCAGAGTCTATCTTGCTAATACTTACTATTTGTGATTTAATTTATTTGCGATTTCACGTAGTGAGCAAAACTTCAGATCAATTTTTTGCAGGAGATATTATGTACGCTATAACGTTGCGAATGGCCGTTCTTCTATCAGCCTTTTTTGTGGCTTTCCTGACATCGCCTCTTCAGGCAGCTGAAAATTATTCCGATTTGATGAATAGAGCTGGAATGCAGCGGATGCTCTCACAAAGAATTGCCAAAGCCTATTTATATAACGGCCAAGGAATTGCCAAGCAGGAAGCCAGCCATCAGTTGATGATCGCACTGACCCGATTTGAATACAATCATGTCGCCCTGAAAAAGGTGAATGATGGCGCGATGCGCGAGCTACTTGCCTCGGTTGAGGGTATCTTTGCAAGCTACAAAACCTTGGTGACTCAGCCGTACAAAAAAGAAAATTCCGCTCCAGTTCTGGAGTTAAGCGAACAACTTCTGGAGGCTTGTCACAATGCGTTGCTGAAGCTGGAAGAGTTGTCAGGGGCGAAAATCGACAACATCATTAATATTTCTGGTCGGCAGCGGATGTTATCGCAGCGAATTGCCAAATATTACATTGCCTATCAAGCTGGATTTCAGGATGAGAATTTTGCTCATCAATTAGAAACATCCGTGTCAGAGTTTAATGCCGCGCTGAAATCGCTCCAAGCTGAAAAGCGGAACACTGAGCGGATTACTCTGCTTCTGACGAAGATGCAGAATCTTTGGGAAAAAGTTTCTCCCTATTTTCTCAAAATTCGCGAGAAAGGCAATCCTTCTCTCGTGCTGACAAGCACAGATGACATTACGCAGCTTGCAGATGAAGTAACTGCTCTGTATGTGGAAGTTGCAACAGCAGCCAAGAAGTGAGGGACATTTCTCCTGTATCATTTCGATTACAGAGAGAAAAGAAAAACGGCAATCGCGAATCAAGGAGAGAGGAGAAATCGCGACTGCCGCCGAGGAGAGTTTTGAAACTTTTTCCAGCATTGTACGGACTTCCTGTACCGCTCAAGAGCGGCACAGGA
>JAGIXO010000095.1 GCA_026122915.1 Candidatus Electronema nielsenii
AAAAGTGTTTTTGTTCATTTTGGCTTACGGCATCGAAAAATGCAATGCTATAGGTCACAATTTGGGTTAGAAGTACGCAGTTTAAAACGCAACGATTTGATTCCATTAAAAAACAACTTGCTTAAATTATTCACTTCCATCTAAAAGGAGCTATCATGCCGTATGTGAGCATTCGTGTCGCCGGGACACTGACCAGAAAGCAGAAAAAGAAGATTGTCAAAGGGGTAACACAGGTCATTGCCCAAGAAACCGGCAAGCCAGAGTCCTCGATCCTCATCTTTATTGACGAGGTGCAGGCGGAAAATATCGCCAAAGGGGGTGAACTCCTTGACGAGCAGTCCTGACATGACCAAGCAGCAGGCCAAAGGCCGCCTGACAGAACTACGAACGCAGCTCCAAAAACACGCGCACCGCTACTATGTGTTGGATGATCCGATCATTAGCGATGCGGAATACGACCGCCTTTTCCGCGAGCTGCTGGAATTGGAAGAACATTTCCCAGAGCTGATTACGCCGGACTCGCCCAGCCAGCGGGTAGGCGGCGAACCGTTAGCCGCGTTTACCGAGGCGATTCATGCGGTTCCCATGCTCAGTTTGGATAACATCTTTGCCGCTGATGAGCTGGAAGATTTCGAGGAGCGAATCCGGCGGCGACTCAGTTCTTCCGAGCAGCTAACATGGACAGCAGAACCAAAGATGGACGGGTTAGCGGTGGAGCTGATCTACGAACACGGCCTGCTGGTTGAGGGTTCAACTCGTGGTAACGGGTTGGTTGGCGAGAACATCACGGCTAATCTACGCACGGTGCGGAACATTCCCCTGCGCCTGCTTGCGACCGCAGACTTGCCTGCACGACTGGCTGTTCGGGGTGAGGTTTTTCTGCCTCGTCGGGATTTCGCCGAACTCAACCGACAGCGGGCCGAGCAGGACGAACCGCTTTTCGCCAATCCACGCAATGCTGCCGCTGGTTCGCTGCGCCAGCTTGATCCGAAAGTGACCGCCGCCCGCCCGCTCAGTTTTTTCGTCTATGGCGTGGCTGATCCTGCTGGTCTTCCTTGCTCCGGGTTGGCAGAATTGTTCCCTTGGCTCCAGCAGCTCGGTCTGCCGGTTAATCCACTGATTAGATTCTGCCGCAGTCTGTCCGAGGCTGAGGAGCACTACCGTCATCTTCAGCAGCTCCGCCACGAGCTGGACTACGAGATTGACGGCATGGTGATCAAGGTGGGTAACTTTGCTCTTCAGGAGCGCATCGGCAGCACGACTCGCGCCCCGCGCTGGGCAGCAGCGTGGAAATTTCCGGCTTTAGAAGCTGAGGCGGTGATGAGCGGGGTGGAGTATCAAGTCGGGCGGACGGGTGCAATTACGCCGGTGGCGGTGTTGGAGCCGGTCAATATCGGCGGTGCAGTGGTGCGGCGAGCGGCGTTGCATAATCAAGAGGAGATTCGGCGTAAAGAGTTAAAAATAGGCGATACAGTCTTGGTTCGGCGAGCCGGAGACGTGATCCCAGAGGTGGTTAAACCGCTCATCGAGCACCGCAGTGGCAACGAGCTGGCAATTGTTTTCCCAACAGACTGCCCGACCTGCGCTTCTGCTCTGCATAGGCCAGAAGGGGAGGCTGTAACCCGCTGCCGTAATCTGCACTGTCCGGCCCAGCGGCTTCAGCGCATCATCTGGTTTGCCGGAAAATCAGGGTTGGACATCGAAGGTCTTGGTCCGAAAAACGTGGAAAAGTTGGTCGAGGCCGGATTGATTCAGGATATCCCGGATATTTTCTCTTTGCAAAAAGAGTCAATAGCTATTTTGGACGGCTGGGGTGAAAAATCAGCAGAGAAGCTGCTTCAGGCGGTGGAAAAAGCCAAGCAGACCACGCTGACCAAGCTGCTGGCCGCGCTGGGTATCCGCCATGTGGGTGAAACCACGGCAGAGCTGCTGGCCAATCATTTCGGCGATCTTGCTACTCTGATGCGAACGACTACAGAAAAGCTGCTGACTGTGGATGGTATCGGTGGGCAAACTGCGGCTGCTTTAGTTGAATATTTTGCCAACAACGGCAATCGTGAGCTGATTGCCCGACTTATAGAATTAGGTCTAAGTATTCCTGCGGCAGAAAAAAAGCCAGCAAGCACCGGCCCGTTGCACGGCATGATCTTTCTTTTCACTGGTACCCTCAGTAATCTGAGCAGAACCGAGGCAGAAGAGCGGGTTCAACAGCTGGGCGGCGAAGCAGCGAGCGGCATCAGCAAAAAAGTGACGCACTTGGTTGCGGGAGAAAAGGCGGGCAGCAAGCTCAAAAAAGCCGCAGAAATAGGCATCGTTATTTTAGACGAGCAGCAGTTTTTGCGGCTTATAGGTTGAAGGTTGAGATCAAAGCAGAGAGGTCAACACTTCGCAATGGCGGCAGATTTCCATCTTGTCCTTGCCCTCTTGACCGGTGGTGCATTCGCAGAGGGTGCCGTTGAGAAACCAGCAAAGGTGTCCGGCTTGAAACTCCCAAGCTGGACATTCCTTCTTGCAATTGCATTTCTTCAACGTCCAGCACTCTTTCCGTTTCGAGGTATCATCACGGCGTTGATTAACCACTAAAAAGAGTAATTTGCGCTCGATATGCAAAGGCACGGCTCGCCAGCCTTGTTCGTAGCTTTGCACGGCCTTGAGAGACACTCCAAGCAGCTTGGAAAGGGATTTCTGCGTTTTCTCGAGTTTTTTGCGATATACTGTAAATTCTTCCGAGGTCATAATCTGCTGATTCAAGATGTGTTATTCTGCTGCTCCTCTCAAGGCCAGATTCAGTGAAAAAAAGAGCCTGCGGTGGCAGCCGGAAGCACTACAATACCACGCCGTGGGGATTTGTGCAAATTGAAAATGAACCCTTGGTAAAATCAGCTAACGGCTACATTCCATCGCATCAAACACAGCTTGAGCAGGCTTTAAAAAGAATAGCCGACACTGAGATAACCGGAAGTCTGCTTGCTTTCTGCTTCCATATCGATTTTGCCTAATGCCTGATCGCCCAGCATTTGGTATTGCTCGCCTTCAACATCAATCCAAACATGATGTAGCCCAGCCTCCAGATACCACCACGGGGTAAGATAATAAATACCTGAGAGATCAATCAGGCACGCAAAACCGTCTAAATCGCCTTGAGTGGTTTTATTTCTCAGCAGCAGGGTTTCGTCTTCTGCGCCGATCAGCGGGGCAACCGACAGATTACCGGTTAAACGCAGTTGGGGCGTAAGCTGATATTCCGAGCCAAGCAGGAGATACGGCATGGAATAGGTTACATCATAAGTCACTGCGGTTCTATTGCCGCTGCTGTAGTTGTAGCCGGTCAACCCAGAAGGGGAATGCTGTACCGTTGATCCGCCCTTGTATGCAAACTTCTGATGTTGATAGCCCGCCCCAGCGTATGCGCTCCACAAACCCTGCTGCCAAAAAGTCCATTCCAAATCAATGTCTATGATCAGTGTATCGAGCGAGGATACATCACTGGCAGAATAGACATCCACCCGCTGCGGCATCGAGGAAGTGAGCCAGTCACGGTCGATGATCTGTTCGTTCGGGTCACTGAGATTGGTTTTCACCGTGCCGTTGACGCGCCACGCTGGGTTAAACGTCCAGCCTGCATCTATCTTGACTAACCAGATATCGAGCGGCCATTCTAACATACTGGCTGGAGAAAGTTCAGTAGTTCTGGTCCCGTTGGCAAGAACAGCATTGCCGCCGATGGAATACTCCGTGTCTCCGGTCATGGCTTCCAAGCCAAGAGCGAGGTCGAGTTGCTGGGGTAGGTACGATTGTGTGGCAGACGCAGCTTGGAGTTGCTGGGGCGCACAAAGCAGTCCTGCTAATCCGAAACTGAGTCCTAAAACCAACGCGTTGCCGCTGTTTGATCGTTTCATCTGCTCCTCCTTGCATCATTGAAGCAGCTGTCCGCATAGAGATGGAGCTGCTGGATTATCAAGCCGTTGAAGATATCTATCCGTTTTCCTTCAGACAGTAAGATATCCCCTTGAAGCAATCGTACACCATCGATAGAAATAACTCAACCTTTCGCACAACGGGAACAGAACGACGGCGGAGTCTGTACAGTGAGGATGCTTTTGAATTGACATGCTTTCCGCAGAATGGTAATCCATGCCAGATGAATCTGACGCAGACGGAGGAGCGGCAAAAAACTACAGGGAGATTGACCATGCGAGTTCTCAAACATCTTTTTGAACAGAACAAAAAATGGGCAGCAGAAATCAAGGAACAACACCCTGATTTCTTCCTCAAACTTGCCAAACAACAGAGTCCTGAATATTTATGGATCGGCTGTTCAGATAGCCGAGTGCCAGCAAATCAAATCATAGGATTGTTGCCGGGAGAAATCTTTGTTCATCGCAACATCGCTAATTTAGTTGTGCATACTGATTTGAATTGTCTTTCCGTTATTCAATATGCGGTTGATGTGTTGAAAATAAAACATATCATTGTTTGTGGACATTACGGCTGTGGCGGCATTAAGGCGGCGTGGGAAAACAAAGAACATGGCCTAATTGACAACTGGTTGCTCAATATTAAAGATATTTATCGCTATCACCAAAAAACAATAGATGCACTGAGCAATGAAGCAGAAAAAATTAGCCTGCTTTGCGAGTTAAATGTAGCTGAACAAGTCGCCAATGTTTGCCACACCACCATTGTGCAGAATGCTTGGAAAAACGGTCAAGAGTTAGCTGTGCATGGTTGGATTTACAGCATCGAAGACGGTATTCTTCGCGATTTGGATGTCTGCGTCACTAATGCGGATGAATTGCCGCACACGCACAAAATGCAATGATTTCAGAACACGAGAATCTTCCTGTCCAAGCTGTTCTTGCCTTCTTTTCTAACGGTCTTTTAGACAAACTGGCCGCTGTTCGTCGCGAAGTAGGTGGTGAAATCTATCTTGTCGGCGGCACAGTGCGCGATTTGCTCCTTGATCGGCAGCCCGGTGATTTAGATTTGACCGTCTCTATCCAGCCGAAGTGCTGGGCCGAGCGACTGCGGCAGCTTACCGGCGGGGCTTGCGTCAAATTGGGTCGAGAGGAAGAGACCTTCCGCATTGTCACGCCCCAGAATGTGGTGATTGATTTCTCCGGCTTCCGTTTAGGCGCGGTCTGCATTGAAGATGACCTGCGCCGCCGCGATTTGACCGTCAACGCTCTGGCTGCGCCGCTGCATGATTTCCTGTATGACCAAAGCCTTGCCGCTCTGTCGGTGCTTGATCCGACCTGCGGCTTGCATGATCTCGCGCAAGGACGGATTCGGGCGATTTCTCCGCAGAACCTACTTGACGATCCCCTGCGCCTGCTGCGGGTGTTCCGCTTTGCCGCGTCCCTTGGCTTTGCGATTGAGCCGGAAACGCTGGCGCAGGTGCGACAGCATTGCCCGCTGATCAGCAAAGTGGCGAAAGAGCGCGTCGCCTATGAGCTGGACGCGATCATGGCCACAAAGCGGGCGCATTCGGCCTTCCTTGGACTGCGCGGCTGCGGCCTTCTGTGGGAAATTCTGCCGGAACTGCGGGCCGGAGTCGGCATGGCACAACCTGCAAGTCATCATCTTGATGTCTTCGAGCATTGCTTAGAAACTCTGCGCCAGATGGAGTTAATATTAGCTGATTTGGATAAGCATTTCTCCGACCGCAGCCCGGTAATGGCAGCCTATTTGGCCGAAGTACCGAAACGGACAGTGCAGGTAAAATGGGCGGCTCTGCTTCATGATATCGGCAAGCCTGTTTGTTTTGGCATCAATGCGGAAAAAGACGGGCGAATCACGTTTCATAATCACGACCTGCGTGGAGCCAGTCTTTTCACTGGAATTTCCCGGCAATTGCGCCGCTCAAAGGAAGACACCGAGGCAACGGCCCGGCTCATTGCGTGGCACATGCGGCCTTTTTTTCTTGCCAATGATCAGCGGCAGGATAAGCTGACTCTGAAAGCCTGTCTGCGGCTAATCAAAACAGCAGGTGAGCATCTGCCCGACCTTTTTCTGCTGGCGATGGCCGATGCCTTGGCTGGCAAGGGTGAGGCCAGCCCGGAGGCGATTGAGCAGGAGGTTTCCGGGCTTTTTGCCCTGTTACTCGACATTGAACGCAATCATGTCGCACCAGTGCAGGCCGCGCCGCCGCTGATCACCGGCCACGACTTAATCACTGAGCTGAACCTTGTTCCCGGCCCGCTCTTCCGCATCATTTTGGACAAAATTGAAGAGGCGCAGATGGAACACAGCATCAGTAGCCAGGAAGAAGCATTGGTGTTGGCTGCGGTTATTGCTGCCGAGCCGCAAGGAAAGGAGGAAATATGAACCTATCTCAAAATAAATCGAAGCAAAATAACTGAACAAGCAAGTTGCAGAAAAGCCAAGAAATTGCCAAGATGACGCTCATACCGGACAGGACAACCAGCCGCTTGAA
>JAGIXO010000096.1 GCA_026122915.1 Candidatus Electronema nielsenii
CCACCAGCATTGACGCGCTGGCAATCGGTCTCAGCTTATCCATGCTGGAAGTAACCATTTGGTATCCTGCGGCGATGATCGGCATTATCACCGCCCTGCTTTCCGCACTTGCCATCATGATCGGAAAGAAGGTGGGAACAAAGGCAGGTAAACGGATGGAGATATTCGGTGGCGTGATTCTGGTGGTTATTGGAACACGTATTTTGATTACACATCTGCTTTGAAGCCCACCATGATCACTATCGGCATTGAACAGCTCATTTCTGATCCACCGCCTTTCCTTGCCGGAAAGCGGTTAGCTTTACTCTGTAATCAGGCATCAACAGACAGGCAGTTCCGTCATAGCCGCGATTTGCTGATGCAGGCTTTTCCTAATCAGCTTGTTTGCCTCTTCTCACCGCAGCACGGCTTCTTCAGTGAGAAGCAGGACAATATGATTGAGTCCGGGCATGGTCGGGATGCTGCCACGGGCTTGTCGGTCTTCTCCCTCTATGGAGAAACACGCGAGCCAACCGCAGCGATGTTTGAAGGCTTTGACATCCTGTTGATTGACCTGCAAGATGTGGGTACGCGGGTCTATACCTTTGTCTGGACAGTCGTGCATTGCCTCCGACGGGCGGCGGCGACAGGGAAAAAGGTGGTTGTCCTCGACCGACCAAATCCAGTCGGCGGGCAGCTGATTGAGGGCAACCTACTCAAGCCAGAGCTGCGCTCCTTTGTTGGTCTGTATGAGATTCCCATGCGCCACGGCCTGACGATGGGCGAGCTGGCCTTGCTCTGCAACCGCGAACTGGGTATTCACGCTGATCTCGATGTGGTGCGAATGGGTGGTTGGACGCGAGAGATGTTCTTTGCTGACACCGGCTTTCCTTGGGTCTTCCCCTCGCCCAATATGCCCACGCCCTTGACTGCGCTGGTTTATCCCGGCCAAGTGATCTGGGAAGGCACCAACATTTCTGAAGGACGCGGCACCACGCTGCCATTTGAGCTGGTTGGTGCGCCGTTTATCAAGCCGCAGCAGGTGCTGGAACATCTTAGCAATACGGCTTTGCCCGGCTGTGTGCTTCGCCCGTTAGTCTTTGAGCCAACCTCTGGTAAATGGGCTGGTCATGCCTGCGCAGGCTTTCATATCCATGTCACAGAGCCGCGCTGCTTCCTCTCGTACCGGCTCAGTCTTGCCCTGCTGGAGGCCTTCCTTCACCTCTACCCGCATGACTTTGCTTGGAAACAGCCTCCTTACGAATACGAATATGAGAAGCTGCCCATCGATCTTATCCTCGGCGATCAGCGTGTGCGTGAGGCTTTGGAGCAAGGCGCAAACATTGTCGAGCTGGAGCGGACTTGGCAGGAGGAATTGGCTGCCTTCGAGGAGCGGAGGCAGACCGCTTTCCTTTACCCTGAGCGATAGCTGCGCTATTCTGCTGGATAAGAAGCAGGCTTGACAAAGGGATAAAAAACGGACATGATGCCCTTAAATAATCCCTACAGCTCAAAGGAATGGTTCAAATGAACTCTCTCAACCTGCTTCAACTTGCCAGAAATCGTTACACGCAGAAACAACTCGCTGACATTCTTGAAGTTGATGTGAGAACTATTCGGCGGTGGGAAGTAAGAGAAAACGAGCCTCCCACATACCTTACTGATGCCATCAGACAGAGAATACTTCCGCTTATTTTCCATAAAAACAGTGAGAATCTTCAATTCAGATTCATTGATTTGTTCGCAGGAATCGGCGGTATTAGAATGGCTTTTGAAGAACATGGTGGACAATGTGTATTCACCAGCGAATGGAATAAATTTGCACAGAAAACGTATCTTGCAAACTTTCCTGATTCTTCAAACCATATCTTTATTGGTGATATCACAGGGGCGGACGAAAAAGATATTCCAGATCATGATGTTTTGCTTGCAGGTTTTCCATGTCAACCATTTAGCATTGCTGGTGTTTCAAAAAAGAATGCTTTAGGTCGCCCTCATGGATTTGAATGTACAACTCAAGGGACGCTTTTTTTTGATGTTGCACGAATAATTGCCGAGAAAAAGCCAAAAGTATTTTTGCTTGAAAATGTAAAAAATCTTTTGTCTCATGACAAAGGGAATACGTTTAATGTTATTTTACAAACTCTACGTGATGAGCTTGGTTATAATGTTCATTATAAAATAATTGACGGACAGCATTTTGTTCCTCAGCATCGGGAACGCATCTTGATTGCAGGATTCAAGGAGAAGACAGCATTTTCTTGGGATGATTTACGGCTTCCTGAAAAAGGCTCTGTCAGACTTTCTACAATTCTTCATCCACAGGACGGGAGCGAGCAGGCTGAAGAACCATATACAACAGGAGAATTGGCAAAGATAAATAATAAATACAAGCTAACTCCAAAACTGTGGGAGTATTTACAGGCGTATGCCGAAAAACATAAAGCAGCTGGAAATGGTTTTGGTTTTGGATTAGTCGATGGCACAAGCATTGCGCGTACCTTGTCGGCGCGATATTACAAAGATGGTTCAGAGATACTTGTATCTCAAGGTAAAAAAAAACGTCCGAGAAGGCTTACGCCAAGAGAATGCGCACGGTTAATGGGATTTTCTGATAGCTTCGTTATTCCTGTAAGCGACACTCAAGCGTATCGTCAATTTGGCAATAGTGTTGTTGTGCCTGTAATAAAAGAAGTTGCCCGTATCATGATGCCGCATATTATGCGGTCGATTGAGAATGGAATGGCAAAAAAAGATACGAGCAGAACATTTCAGTCTATCGGCATCATGGAGGGTCGCAAGTGAAGAAAGGTTATTTATCTCAGTATTTCAATGGGGTTGCTGCCAAGCGTTTAAGTGCAGTTGAAGCGAACATTCTTAGGTCGAATCAACACGAATTTAATGGAACAAAAGGAATAAAAAATATTTTAGGAGAATCGGAAGGTAAAGTATATTACAAAACAAAATTTATTTATCTTTCAGATTACGATGATGAGCCGATCGCAGAAGAAGGTTCATTGACTTGGTATGATACAAGGTATAAAAATATCAATCGCTCTGCGGAGTATCGACTGTATTTTCCAGACAATCGCGTTTCTCAGTGCGCCAATGAAAAGGATATTCTCGTCATCGCAAAACGGCCAGATGATACATTGCTTGCAATAGTTGCTGAGGCTGAAACCACAATTGCGCAGCAAATTCTCTGGCTTTTTGGCTTTTCCGATCTAACCCATCCGGGATTTTCTGGCCGCGAAGAACTTGAAACTGAGCAGGATCGAGTACAATTTGCATCAAGATTAATTTTGGAGAGTATTGGAATTCCAGTTGAAGAGACTGAAGAGTCTTTCTTGGAAAAAATGCTGGGTAAATTTAATGATAAATTTCCAAATACAAAAATATTTTCAGAATACGCCAGATCAACTCTCCCTGACGTAAAAATACATAATGAGAATGATGCTGATGCAGTGCTTATGGCGTGGATGGAAAGAGAAGAAATACTATTCAAAACAATGGAAAAACATATCATCGGAGAAAGACTCTCGCTGGGATTTGCAGGCGATGTTGATGGATTTATCAAATTTTCGTTATCTGTCCAGAATCGCAGAAAAATCAGAGTTGGGCTTGCGCTTGAAAATCATCTTGAAAAGATATTTCATGAGTACGGTATTCGATACAGTCGCAATCCAATTACAGAGAACAAATCAAAACCAGACTTTACTTTTCCGGGAAAAAAAGAATACCACGACGCATCTTTCAGTAAGCTCAACCTTACTATGCTTGGAGTGAAATCTTCATGCAAAGACAGATGGAGACAGGTATTGTCTGAAGCAACTCGTGTCGATAAAAAGCATCTCTTGACGCTTGAGGCGGCGATTAGCAAAAATCAAACCGATGAAATGGCATCGAAAAATCTTCATCTCATCTTGCCATCAAAACTACATCAGTCGTATTTACCTGAACAGCGAAATTGGTTGATGAGTGTCTCCAATTTCGTGCAGCATCTTCTTGAACAACAGCGAAGTCTTTGTTAATGCCATGAACTTCAAAGGCATTAATCATCTTGCATTAGTGACGGGCGACATGGAGGCCACCATCCGCTTCTGGCGCGACCTGCTGGGAATGCGCCTGATCAGCGGCTTTGGTGAGGCTGGGTTCCGTCATTATTCCTTTGAGATTGATGCGAAAACTTCCTTGAGTTTCTTTGAGTGGGACGGCGCACAGCCCGTGGAGCGGAAACTGCATGGTCGCCCGGTCTCTGGGCCTATCATTTTTGACCACCTTGCCTTCACGTTGGATTCCGCCGATGCGGTGTGGATGCTAAAAGACCAACTTGAGGCAGCAGGCTTTCCCTGCTCGGACCTGATCGACCACGGCAGCTTTCATGCCATTTACTCCTTTGATCCCAACGGCATCCCTCTCGAATTTTGCTGCGCGACAGAGGGGCAAGACATCCATCATGAGCCTGCCCTGCATGATACTAACCCGCTCCCAGCGGCGTTAGAAGGTGCGGAGCCGCAGCCGGGCAAATGGCCGGAGGTCACAAAGCCGACCCCAGCGACCGAACGACACGTGAGAGCTGGGGACAGCAGCGGCTTCTTTCAGAAATGGGCAGAACAGTAAGCGCAATCTGCCGCAAATTACCTCGTTGTTTTCAGTAGTCTTTCCCTTGTTTTTCGTGTAAAGAGAAACCAGTGCCTCTTGATGAGGCGGACAGCGATAGCCCTTGCAAGGTGCTGCTGCCGATGAGTCTATCTCAAAGTTATAACCAATCCAAGGAGCTGCTTATGCAAATTGTGGTCATGAAGGAAACCCATCCGGGAGAACGACGGATTCCTCTGATTCCAGCCACAGCGGAAAAGTTGGTCAAGTTAGGCGCGGAGCTGATGATTGAATCAGGGCTGGGGCAGAGCTGCCGCTTTGAGGACGCGGACTACGAAAAGGCCGGTGCCGCTGTCGCCGTCTCGCGCCGCGAGCTGCTTCAGTCCGCCGACATGGTGCTCCGCCTGCGCAAGCCGCTTGCGGACGAAATCGAGCTGATGAAAAAAGGCTGCATCCATGTCAGCTACCTTGATCCCTTCAACGAGGCCGAGCTGGTGGAGCTGCTGCGCCGGGCGGGCATTTCCGCCGTGAGCTTGGAGATGATTCCCCGCAGCACGCTGGCGCAGAAGATGGACGTGCTCTCCTCGCAGGCAAACATCGCGGGCTATGCCACAGTGATTCTCGCCGCCGAGCAGCTCGACAAAATTTTCCCAATGATGACCACACCCGCAGGCACGATCAAACCGGCGCGAGTCTTTGTGATCGGCGTGGGCGTAGCTGGCTTGCAGGCCATTGCTACGGCCAAGCGGCTGGGCGCGGTGGTCGAGGCGTTCGACACCCGGCCTGTGGTCGAGGAGCAGGTCAAGTCGCTGGGCGCGAAGTTCGTGAAAATTGATCTCGGCGAGACCGGCCAGACCAAGGACGCTACGCCAAGGCACTCACGCCGGAGCAGCTGGCCTTGCAGAAAGAGGGCATGGCCAAGGCCTGCGCCCGCGCTGATGTGGTCATCACCACGGCCCAGCTCTTTGGCCGACCTGCGCCGCGCCTGATTGATCAGAAGATGCTGGCCGGAATGCGGCCCGGCTCAGTGGTGATTGACATGGCCGTGGAAGGCGGCGGCAACGTCAAAGGCTCAGAGCTGGACAAAGTCACCGAGATCAACGGAGTGCGGGTGCTTGGCTTTGGCAATCTACCGGGCCGCTTTGCCGAGACCGCCAGTCAGATGTATTCATCCAACCTCGGCAATTTCGTCGAGCACTTCTGGGATAAGAAGACCAAGGTCTTCAATCTCAACCGCAACGATGAGATCATGAAAGGCGCGTTGATTACCCATGACGGCGAGATTGTCAGCGAGATGTACAAAAGCATTGCCAATAAGTAAGCAAAACACAGGAGATTCGTATGGCACCTATCCTTATTGCAGTCATTGTGGTTCTGCTGACAGGACTCCGTATTGCCCAAGAGTATCAGCGGGGCGTGGTCTTTCGTCTCGGTCGTTATGTTGGCCTGCGCGGGCCGGGACTGTACTGGGTTATACCGCTGGGGATCGAACGGGTGGTGACCATTGACATCCGCACGCGAACGATGTCTGCTGAACAACAGGAAACCATCACGCGGGACAGCGTTACGGTAAAGCTCAATGCTGTGCTTTGGTATCGGGTTACTGATGCAGCCAAGTCGGTTATTGAGGTTGCCGACGTGGCTACAGCGGTCTATCAGCTCGCCCTGACGAGCCTGCGCAACTCCATTGGGCAGCATGATCTCGATGAGGTGCTGCAAGAGCGGGACAAGATCAATCACCTCCTGCATCAGAACCTTGTTGACTCCACCGCCTCGTGGGGTGTGGAAGTGGAGCGTTTCGAGATGAAGGATGTGGAGCTGCCTGAAGCGATGCAGGAGGTAATCG
>JAGIXO010000097.1 GCA_026122915.1 Candidatus Electronema nielsenii
GATCAGCGCGAAGCGGTCAAGGGCAGAAATACGCCGGTTCATTTCTGGATCAGAGGAGAGACCGGTCTCCAAGGCAAAGACTTCGCCGCTCAGATCACCGAAGCATTCTTCCACTGCATCAAAGCCGGATTTGGAGCCGAACAGGGAGAACCACGGAGTCCAGATATGGGCTGGGACAAGAAAGCCTTGCGGCGCATGTTCGAGCAAGAGTGCCAGCAAGGTCTGCGAGTCAAGGCCGAGAATGGGGCGGCCATCAGCCTCCAAATTGCCGATCCCAGCCAGCACGCTGTTGAGTCGCTGCACAGCAGCAAAGTCCGGCGCGTAAAGAAGGTTATGCACCTTCCGCACCTTACCGCCGCGCTTGTAGATGGAACTGATTTCTGCGCTGAGAACAAAGCGAATGTGCGAGGTATCGGGCTGCACACCGGGTGGCAAGAGCGCAGCCAGTTTCTCAAAGGAAGGAGGCTGCTTGAGGCGGAATAAGCCTGGCTCGGCTGGCTCTAATTCCGCACAGAGCTGCGCAAACCAGCCCGGATGGGTGAAATCACCCGTGGCAACAAGGTCAATACCTTTAATCGCTGCCCAAGCCGCCAATCCGTGTAAGGTACTGGCCTTACTGGTGGCACGGGAATAGAGGGAATGGACGTGGAGGTCGGCGATGTAGGGCATGTTTACGTTATTTGGGATCAGACTTAGTGGGCAAATGCTTCCCAATATATCCTATAAAAACAACGTGTTTATTTTGATCAACAAAAAAGTGCATCCTGATTCCTTGTTTGAATTTGACATGATCCCCGAAAAACATCTTTTCTCCACTTGGAAGATAAAATTCTCTTGTTTGTCTAAATTTTTCTCTTACCGTTGACGACTCACTACTGACTTCATGCTGAAGCCCAAGTTGCCGCAGGGTGTCATGGGAATATCCGGCAATTTTCCCATCGTCACAACATTCCGCGAATGTATTAAAAATAGCCAACGCATCCTTGACCTGTTGGAGAAAATTTATTGAATATAGCCAATTCCGCAACTGCTCCTCTGACTTGCCGCAGAAACATAGACGAGGATATAGCTGCTTCGCCTGCTCCAGCAATTCTTTTCCTGAATTGATTCGCTTTGACAGCTTTTCCTGCAACTCTGCTTTTTCTTTTTCAAACTGTTCAAGAGAATGTAGGTTGCACAGTTCTTTTGTTGAACTAACAAGTTCACCGGACTCAGAGAGTTGTTCAATAATGGCTGTTACCGGCGAGACTGTCCAAGGTGGACGAGTTGGAAAACTCAACAAGGGCGATTCGTTCCAAGCCGCTGCCCTGAGTGCTGATAAGCTCTCTTGCGTATTTGACAGACAAACATCAAACAGCTCAATATGTTCCTCTGTGTCTTTATCCGTGAAGAATGGCTGCTGTGTTGCAATGCTGCGGAAGGCTCTTATGATGTCCCTGCATTGCGGATCATTGACATGCTGATCATACCAATCTTTCCAGAAATACCCTTGAGCCAGCTCCAAGCGAAACCACGTGCAGTCAATGCTTTCATCAACCAAGATAACGCTGAATCCTATGCGTTGCGCTCTAAGGCATATCTTTAGAAAATTTACAATATTAGAATCAACACATTCTGCTGAACTGAACGGCAAAGAGTGATGGTTGAAAACAAGCGGGTGACTCACAGCAGTTTCTCCAGCTGACGGTCCCATTCATCGAAAAATCCTTCTGGCCAACAGTTGATCCGTCCTTGGTCATCTATTTCCGGGGAAATAACTGTGGATTCATGTGAATCAGTGTCTTTGTTCCGTTCAAAGAAAAAGAATCTGACCTCTTCTGGGGCAATAATTTTCTCTTTGACCGCAATGCGCACCCCGTTGAGAAAATGATCTGAGTGGGTTTCGATAAAAAGCTGAACACCATTATGCGCTGCAAGTGCGCATAGCTTCCCAACTAAAGATTGCCCTGCCGGATGCAGATGCGATTCAGGGTTTTCGATAATGAGCATGTCTCCTGCTTTTGCCCGCAAAAGAGCTGTCAAGACAGGCAGAACGTATGTGATGCCGAAACCGACATTCTGCGGCTTAAAAACGGCGGTTGTTTCTTTTCCTTGGTCAAAGGCATAACCAAGGGAAACGGAACTGGCTGCTGGCAACATGACGGCACGTATGCGTAAACCAGGTGAAATATCTGCCATCCAGCGGTCGAGATTTTCCAATATAGTTGAAGAAACAGCCTTTGGATGACGCAGAGCGTTCAAGCTGAGGGGTTCAGGCCCATTTTCCGCAATAAAATGAGCCGTATATTCCCCGTGATTTCCTAATGAATTCAAGTCATGAATCCAATAACTTGACACTTCATATGAGGGCTTTGGTGCTATTCGTTCGGCTGATAGGTATTGAAAATTTTTATTGAACAAACTTTTACTGTCAGCATTTCGTAGCTCTTCCCGCATCTGGTTTGCGATAGGCTGCATATCAGAGTCTGGCGCATAGTTGAAGCAGAACAGCAACGGTTTTTCCTGCGACCAAGTGCAGGTGAAACGCACAGTATCGGCCTGTTCCGCAAAAATATCACTGCCGTTACCCAAAACTGCATATTCTCCTTTCAGAAGCAAGCCCTTATCAAGTAGGGTGTTCCGTTCATACGACTGCCTCAGCAGCAGGAGCACCTGCATCAGAGTGGACTTCCCCATTCCGTTCAACCCGGTAAAAATATTTAGAGAAGTCAGGGAAAAGCTGGCATCAAGAAGGGTTTTGAATCCCTGCACACGTATGAATTCAAGCATGGAGCACCTCGTTAATCAATGTCTGCACTCTATCGCAGCGAATCTGGTACGAACCTCTTGTCTGCGTGGAGAATGTTATGCTCTGGAAATAGGAGTCATCCTCAGCCACGAGATGGATATGTTTTTCTTGGAGAATTTCTTTTTTTACATAAAGTGCATCCATCTCTCCTTCAGATAAACGAGCTAATGATACTGTCCAAACCTCAAACAGTGTTGAATTTTTCCTTTTCCTCTTATTTACATCTGTCCGGTCTGTTATTTTTTCAAAAGCACTTTCCCCGAAGATATTCCAGCAACGTTCGAGAGCCGTGCGAAAGGCATTCGCTAAGTTATGCAGTTCAGCCTGATTCATCTCCTCTAATTTTTCCATCATCTCATCGAGGAACCCAGTGATATTTTTTTTGCTCTCATTGTAATCCATCGTATAAAAAGCCAAAAACCTAAGAGCCAACTCTTGCCCCTGCATTCTCTTAGTTTTTTCCCCAATTATTTTTTTCATATAAGGGTCTTCCGCCAGCTCCCTTAAATAATCGCGCAATCGCTGCGATGACAGAGCATTACGAATTTCTTGAAAGTTAAGTATTAAACCTCCCGTGTTGATCCTTCTAAAAATTGAATATTTGACTTCATCAGGAGTTCCCGGCTGAATGAGAAACAGGGTGATTGGACATTCATCAATACGACGCTGGTGCGTCCGAGGAAGATCATCGTAATATTTACCGGCAAGAGTACCTAAATATTCCAACCCCCTGAGACGCAGCTTCTCTGATGGATTTTTTTCGACAACAAATTTTCTTATTGAAGATAAACGCTGTAATCCGTCAACAACAAGCCAGTTATCATCATTTGTAGCATCAAAATAGAAAGCAGGAAGAGGAAATCGAATCAGTATAGATTCAATAAGCCTAGACATCTTCCCTGCATCCCAAAGTTCTCCTTCCCGCTGAAAATCAGTGTTCATGTCTATCTCATTATTCTTCAACCGCTCAATAATATTTCTTAACGTATCTTGTTTCTGAATAATATTTATAAGAGTTGGATCGAAAGGTCGCTCCATAAGTACATCTTCTACATCGTCAGCACCATCAACAGGAAGACTTTCATCATTAAATTCAATCTCAACTTCAGGGGGTAACAGTATTTTTTTCATATCATTGGCCTTACTGGTGGCACGGGAATAGAGGGAATGGACGTGGAGGTCAGCGATATAGGGCATCAAAGGAATAGATGGCAGAATTGAAGGATGACGGTCAGAACAGCTTGATTCCCATGCCATCATCCGAGCTACTGATAAACACACTGCTGAAGCCCAGCGTTGCCGCTATCCTACTGACAAACTCTGCTTCATTGTTGCAAAAGATTATCCTACCCTGCCACGTAAAGCGGTACTCATCTTGGACATGATCTAAACAAGTGATGACCAAATGCCTGTTGTTGGTTGAACGCAGCAGTTCATCTCGGTTGATGGCGTATTCTACCAAGGAAAGGTCGAGCAGGCTACGCCGAAACTCCCCTTGATAGCTATTGCAGATGTTTGTCTCCTGCGGGTTCGCCTTGATGTTATGCGGCAGATGCTCGTTGCTCATTGGCCCAGCCCCGTGTCTGGTCTGGTAGGCGCGGGTGACGAGATAAACCTCAAGCTCTCTGCTGCCATGCAGGGCAACGGCATTGGTCATACCAGTATTCGAGCGCGTCACATAAGGAAAAAAGCCGAAGTGCTGATCAAGGAGCAAGCCCTGCGAGCCTTCATAGATGTGATCGCTAAAACCGGGCGGTAGTCCCTGCGTGCTGCGGATAGACGGCGAGCTGACCACTGCTGCACAGCAGTCAAGAAACGCCTCCACAGAAGCCGCTGCGTATTCTTTATAGAAGAACGTGCGCAACAGGTCAAGGCGGGTCTGAAGAACCCACGGAGAAAAGAGGTCGGCAAAGGTGAGGGAATAATACTGCTCCTCCCGATTGAGGGTGTCACCAACGCCCACGCCGCAGCTGCCGTGCGGATGATGCTGCCGGTTGCGAGCAATGTCATACGGAGTGGTGACAGGGCATTGCGCGTCAATGTAGAGCAGTGGCTGCACGCCTTTATCTAACAATGCAGCCAGTTCATTGAGCAGGCCAATCGGCTCTATCGTGCAAAAGCGCGAGAAGTACGTTGGTGCGCCTTGCAGCGTCCCAGAGCCAAAGTTGGAGAACACATGGCGCAGGCCATTTGCGACCACCGTATGACCAGCTTGCTGACCACCAGAGAAACGGATGACTATGGGTTGCTCACAGCTCCGACAGAGCCAGTCTGTGACCAGTCCTTTACCCTCATCGCCAAAGCCTGCGCCAAGGACAACCTTGCCTTTCACAAGAGAATCGAGGTCTCTGATAACCCTGTGGATAGAGAAGGCGCAGCTGGCTTGGCTGTTGTACGCATAGTCTCTGCGATTAGCTCTGGAATGACCTTCGACACATCCTCGTGTCGATCAAGAATGATAAGCTGATTGCCCATCAGCTGTTTCCACCCATCCATAGTCTGTTGATTACTGCCTGCACTGGTTTGGCGAATATGCAAATGAAAGACGTGATACAGCTCTCTGGCTTTGTCTAAAAGCACTGATGCAGAATAATTCTCATACTGTCCGTCGCCCATGATGTGCTTTACTGCCTGCGCAGGCACATCAGGTAAGGTCGGCTCATCGCCAATAGTAAAGAGAAAGCCTTTCTGTTGCCGTTTCTCAAAGCAATCAATGGAGGTGTGGAACCCGGCAAAGTACCATGCTAACAAATAACTCTCACCTGCATTGCCACCACCGCCACCCTCTAAATAGACATCGGTCAGCCACTTATCAAGCAGCTCATCATTCGATTCAAATTGACCCACCTGAAGCGGGCTGTTGTCACACTCGTGGTCTCCTACCGCAAGGAAAAGCAACTGTGGATCAGGTGTGCCGCTTTGGATAATCCGACCCATGATCTTCGGCAATCCCTCTTTGACTAAATGATGCGGGATAGAACCCATTGAACCAGTTACATCTAAGGCGAGGATAATCGCCACCGAATTAGGATGTTCAGCTGAATCTCTTGCCTCCCTTACCCTAATCCCGTGCGGGTTCATGGCATTATTGATCGACCGCTGCGTGAATATCTCACGGGCCGACTTAGTACCGTAGCTCAGAGATGCTGCCCGCGTTGCCCGATCATCAACTGAATAGTAGCCATGTCCCATGATTAGTTCCCTCCAAAGAGATAGTTGTACCGTTGCTTGGCTATTTCCAAAGTAATTTCCGCCTGCCTGATCTTAATGCCGAGTTCAATGTCCTTAGCTACATACTCATCGCAATTGAAATCGCTGGCCAAGATTAGGCTATGAGCAGAGGTAGGCGAAAGATCAAGCATATTCTCCTGCTCTCGCTGCATCTTGCGGATGCTGATCTCCAAGTCTTCGATCTTGCGCTTATAAACTAACTGCGCATCCTCAGCAATCGCTGCGGCCCGGTCTTCGCGAATCTCTTTGTTGTTGCGCTTCAAGGAACCTATGAAGGCTCCGGCCAGCTCTTTGTCGTCCATTTTCCGTTCTCCTTTAGTTGCGCCTTACTTTCCAGTTTGAGCTTAACTATGGCGTATAACTCCTGAAACGGGATGATCAGCCAGAGTAG
>JAGIXO010000098.1 GCA_026122915.1 Candidatus Electronema nielsenii
CCCGAAGCGCAATTATTCAGATTGCGCTTCAAGCCATCTGCTCAAGGTTTCGATGATCTTGCGAGCCTGCTCCGCACTGGAAATATTGAATTTCGATTTAGAAAGATACTGACCGTCACGCTTTTGGTAACGGCGAATGGTGTATTTTTCTGGGCCGAACGCCTCTGCTGTGCGATCATACTCTTGATAACGGAATAAAATAGTCGTCCATGCGCCTTTGGTCAGAACTTCTTTGTCCAATTCTTTGACCAACAACACGCCCTCTTCTTCGTAATTAACCGTTATTTCATTTATTTCTGAAGCCATATCCTACTCCTTTTTGGTATTTATTCAACATACTGCGACAGCGGATCAGTCCGCAGCAATCTCTTTCATCGGTCTTGAATAGCAGACCTGTCTGCTTTTGTCAAATTTAAGAATTTACATATTTTTTATCATTAATTATCAGTTATCTACCTGTCACCGCTAATTTTTATTCTTGACATAGTAATGATTCTTAATTATCACTTTTTTATAAACTTTGAACAGAAAGGTGACGTTATGAAAACAATTTTGAGAATGACCCATCAACGGGAAGTGATCCTCGATGAGATGGGAAAATGCAAGGGGCATCCCACCGCTGACGTACTCTATGAACGAATAAAGAAAAAGCTGCCGCGCATAAGTTTAGCGACCGTTTACAGAAATCTTGAAATTCTGTCTGAAGCAGGTATGATCAGAAAGCTGGAAATCAGCGGTCGCCAGAAACGATTTGATCGGCTGCTGGATCAGCACCATCATATATATTGTGTCCAGTGTCATCGGGTTGACAACCTTAAAGTGGAAACGGTTTCCCCTGATTCTGCCGCTGAAATTGGTTATCGTATTTCTGGCTGCCGGATTGAATTCTTCGGTATTTGTCCAGAATGTCAGAAGAAAAATGACCGTAGGCACGAAGACAGCAATGAAGAATGCCGCGTGACCGGTACTGCAAAATTGAACGGCAAGTTGAACGAACGGCAGCGCGAGGTACTGAAGGTACTAAACGGTTGCTGTGGAACGTGTTCAGGCAGAGATATTGCGACTGCCATCTCGCTTGAGCCAGAAAAAGTGAGTTGTCAGCTCACTGCGCTCAAGAAAAAAGGCTTGATAGCCAGTCCAGCCCGCTGCCGATATGAGATAACTGCCGCAGGCAGAGAAGTGCTTTAATAACGTAACAACAAGGAGGAAGCAGAACAATGGCTGAATTGAAAGGAAGTAAAACCGAGAAAAATATCCTCACCGCCTTTGCTGGCGAGTCACAGGCCCGCAATCGCTACACGTATGCAGCCAAGATCGCGGAAAAGGAAGGCTATGTCCAGATGGCGCACCTGTTCATCCGCACTGCGGAGCAAGAACGGGTTCATGCCAAGACTCTGTTTAAGCTGCTGCAAGGCGGCGAAGTGGAGATCACCGCTGCCTTTCCTGCCGGAGTGCTTGGCTCTACGCTGGAAAATCTGGAAGCCGCTGCCGGAGGCGAGGAGCATGAATATATGGACATGTATCCTTCTTTTGCCAAAATTGCCGAGGAAGAAGGCTTTCCGCTGATCGCTGCTACCTTCCGCGCTATTGCCAAGGCAGAGAAGCAACACGCCAAGCAATATCGCGATTTAATCAGTAACCTGAAAGAAAACAAGGTGTTTCGCAAAGATGGCAGCGTAACTTGGCACTGCACCAAGTGCGGCTATGTCCATGAAGGAAGCGAGGCACCGCCAAAATGTCCAGCCTGCACCCATCCACAGAGTTATTTCGAGCTGTTGGCAGAAAACTGGTAAGATCGCGCCGCAAACGGTATAATGCAGAAACTGTCTCTGAGTTTCCGCATGAGTTAAAGCAACAAGCGCGTCTTGCGCAATGAATCATAAGGAGGAAAAGTTTCATGACCAAAAAAAACGAAATTTACAAATGCCCGATGTGCGGTAATATTGTCGCAGTCCTGCATCCGGGCGCAGGTGCGCTGGTCTGCTGCGGCCAGCCGATGGATTTGCTGACCGAAAACACGGTAGACGCATCTAAGGAAAAACACATCCCGGTGATTGAGAAAACCGCAAACGGTTACAAAGTGACCGTCGGTTCCGTAGCCCATCCGATGGAAGAAAAGCATTGGATTGAGTGGATTGAGTTGACTATCGGCGGCGTGGTTTGTCGAAAAGACCTGAAACCCGGCGATAAGCCAGAAGCAGTTTTTTCGTGCAGTAGCTGCGGCTGTAGCTGCAAGACTGCCGAAGTAACAGCCAGAGCGTATTGCAATCTGCACGGCAACTGGAAAGCGTAAATCTTGTGGAAAAGCTGCGGCCTGCGAGCCGCAGCGTACTGTCAACACCATCCCGGAGCGTAGATATGAGTTCATTGGTTACGAAACAGGCCCCTGATTTTACTGCTACCGCTGTCATGCCGGACAACTCCTTTAAAGGGGATTTTCGGCTTTCTGATTTTCGCGGTAAGTACGTTGTTCTTTTCTTCTATCCTCTTGATTTCACTTTTGTCTGTCCGTCCGAAATCATCGCCTTTGACCGCGCCTTGCCTAAATTCAAGGAGCGAAATTGCGAGGTGATCGGCGTATCTATCGATTCTCAGTTCAGCCACTTTGCTTGGAAGAACACCCCGGTTAAAGAAGGCGGCATTGGCTGCGTCAATTTTCCGCTGATCGCTGATTTGGATAAAAAAATCGCCCGGCAATACGGCGTGTTGATCGATATGGGCGTGGCTTTGCGTGGCACATTCTTGATCGACAAGGAAGGCGTTGTCCGTCATGCCGTAGTCAACGACCTGCCGCTGGGACGTTCCACCGATGAGGCTCTGCGCATGGTTGATGCGCTGATTTTTCACGAAATCCACGGCGATGTCTGTCCGGCGGACTGGAACAAGGGCAAAGAAGCCATGACCCCAACAGCAGCGGGCGTGGCTGATTATTTGGCAAAAAACGCGGCTTGATCTGCCGCTCTCATCAATCTCCAGCAAAGGACAGCATGATGAAAAAACATAGATGCCAAATCTGCGGCTACGACTACGACCCAGAGGTTGGTGACCCGGACAACGGCGTTGCGCCCGGCACCGCTTGGGAAGATGTGCCCGATGACTGGGCTTGTCCGATCTGCGGCGCGGGTAAGGATGCCTTTGACGAGCTGTAGGCACTTGCCGCTTCTTGAATGCAGAGTTCGCAGGAACAAAACGGACGAGACTACAGAAAAAATGCATGGCCCATTTTTCAAAATGGGCCATGCAACGTAGTTTCTGTTCGCTTAGAATGGGTTACAGATAATTATTTATAGTAAAAAAATTAGATAACACCATGTCAACAACACAGCTTTTCGCAGAACTGTTGATTATAGGTTCTGGAGTCATAATTTGGGGTGCGCTTTTAGTTGCTGGAATAACAGGGTGGAAATTTGATCAATTAATTTTTGAAAAAGTTCTTTCTTCTCTTTGGCCCATGCTGATAGTAATCGCATATGTTTTGGGCATCCTTCTGGATAGAATAGCTTATTCAGTTTTTGACCACAGGAAAAATAAAATCAAGGACAGTATTATTGATAAAAGTGCTTGTTGTCCACCTGCTAATAGCATTGAAAAGATTGTGTCCGATTCATCCATTCATTTAAAGTCAATGATTGATTACAACAGAAGCAGAGGAAGAATTTGCCGTTCATGGTATATCAACTTTCTACTTATTGCTGCAACTTTCTTGGCATGGCAGATTAGAACGAGACAAGTATCAATCCTTTCCTTGCAGGCTACACCTTGCATCTTATTCACGCTTGCAATCATTTCATGTATGGTTGGAGACGAGCTTGAAAAAGATCATTATAACAATATTAAACATTCATACGATTACATCTGTAATTACAAGAATATAAAAAAACAAGGCGAATGTGGCTGCCCAGCAGCTACCCAGCAGAATAAACCCATTAGCAGGAGAACGAAGCGGTGAGACCTGTCGAACTGAGCAAAAATGTGTATTGGGTTGGAGCGGTTGATTGGCTGACCAGAGATTTTCACGGCTATTCCACCGAACGAGGAACAACCTATAATGCTTATCTGATCATTGACGAAAAAGTCACCTTAATTGACACGGTCAAGAGTGGTTACTGTCATGAGCTGATGCACAGAATTCGCAATATTATTGATCCGAAAAAAATTGACTACTTGATCGTCAATCATGTGGAGATGGATCATAGCGGTTCGCTGCCACAGGTAGTGCAGGAAATTCAGCCGGAAAAAATTATTTGCTCGAAAATGGGGCAGAAAGCTCTGACGCAGCATTTTCATCAACCGGACTGGCCCTATCATGTGGTTACTCCTGGTGAGGAACTGCGCCTCGGTCCCAACAAAACCCTGAGCTTCGTTGAAACCCGAATGCTGCATTGGCCGGATTCAATGTTCAGTTATCTGAAGGAAGATCAGATACTTTTTTCCAGCGATGCCTTTGGCGAACATTTAGCCAGTAGTGAACGCTTTGACGATGAGGTGAATCAAGACGTGTTGATGCACGAGGCGACCAAGTATTACGCTAACATCCTCACTCTTTATTCGCCGATTGTCAAAAAGTTGATTGCTCAAGTAGAAGCGATGCACCTGCCGCTGAAGATGATTGCGCCTGATCACGGTATCATCTGGCGGAAGAATCCAAAAAAAATTATTGATGCCTATTCCCGCTGGTGCGTCAATGAAAGTAACGGCAAAGCCTTAGTCATCTATGACAGTATGTGGCATTCTACCGAGATGATGGCAAAATCTATTGCCGGTGGCTTGCAGGATAAAGGCATTAGCTACAAATTGCTTAACCTACAGGTCAATCATCATAGCGATGTGATGTGTGATGTGCTGGAGGCAGGTGCGGTCATCCTTGGTTGCCCAACTCTGAACAACGGAATGCTGCCAAGAATGGCGGGCTTTCTGATGTACATGCGCGGTCTGCGGCCTACTAACAAAATCGGCGCGGCTTTTGGTTCTTACGGCTGGTCGGGCGAAGCGGTCAAATTGATGAACACCGCCATGAGCGAGATGAATTTTCGCCTCATCCATCCTGGTCTGCGGGTGCAGTACGTGCCGGAACATGGCCAGCTTCAAGAATGCGTGGAGTTAGGACACATTGTGGGCCAAGCTCTGCTCGATGCCAAGGCAGGAAACAAGGCGGTTTAACAAGAGAAGAAACAGGTGTCCAACTCTCTTCTGTTGCCTTGCCGGAAAGCGAATGGTAGAATAATCGTTAGCGACGAAACGCTGACAGCTGCGCATTTCTACTTTAGTATGAGCCGGGATATTTCTTTTTACTCATCATCACCTGTACCTACGAGCGTGTTCTAAAAGATGCTGGCGGATATCCTGCTGATTTCAGATCAGCGTGAACTGTGTCAGCAGGTAACTGATATACTGAGCGAGTATGATGTGGACTGCTGCATGTCGTATGAGGCATCCAGAGTCTGTGTGCATCAGCCGGTTCGGGTGATTTTAGTTGCGGAGAATCTGAAAGGCACCAGCGGCATTGAGCTGTTCGACAATCTGCGCAACACTCGGCCCGGTGTGGTTGGTTTTCTGATCGTTGACAAGGGCGATACGGCCACGCTTTGTCCGGCGGCTATGGAAAGCGGCTTTTCCGGCCTGCTCGCCTGTCCACTTGACCCAGAGCAGGTGCGAGAAAAAGTTGGGCGGGCGATGGAGGCTGCTGCTCTGCGGGAGGAAAATTCCCGCCTACGCGCTCTGCTGCCTCTGTACGGATTAGGAGAAAATTTTCTCTCCTCGACCAGTCAGCCCGATGTGTTAGAAAGTCTGCTCGATGTCATTGCTGATCAGACCGCAGCAGACAGCCTGTCGGTTATGCTCTACGACGAGGAAGAAGGCTTTTTGCGGATCGCCGCCTCGCGGGGTATCCCAGAAGACATGATCGCCAAGATAAAAATTCGGCCCGGTGACAAAATTGCCGGGCGAGTTTTCGAGGAAAAAAAGCCGGTTATTCTCAATCAGGAAACCCAGAACGATTCCCGTTTTGCTGATTTGCTCAAGCGACCAGAAATTGTTTCTGCGGTCTCCTTTCCTATGATCGTGCGCGATCGCATTCTCGGTGTCCTCAACGTCAGCTATACCGACGGCGACATTCGCTTTGCTGATTCAGACATTGAAATCCTCGGCATCCTCAGTACGCAGGCGGCCCTTGCCTTGGAGAATATCCGCACTCGGGA
>JAGIXO010000099.1 GCA_026122915.1 Candidatus Electronema nielsenii
GATGGAAATTGTGGCCCGCGCTCTTGTTGTGGATAAGGTGGTCGGTCTCGGCAATGTACAGCTCGCAGCCGATGATAGGCCGCAGCCCGGCCTTCTTGGCCTTGGTGTAGAACTCCAGCGCGCCGTACATGGCCCCGTGGTCGGTGACAGCCACGGCGTTCATGCCGTATTCTTTCGTCTTCTCAATCAGGTCGCCGATGCGAATGGCACCGTCGAGCATGGAATACTGCGTGTGGACGTGCAGGTGGGTGAACATGAGGGAAAAATAGAGAGGAAAAAATTGGAGAGGCTGGCTGCTGCCGCTTTCTCAGATAGCGGCAGAGCAATTCCGCACTGACAAGAACCGAGCGAAGTCAAGTACCTGTCTTGCCGCGTCATCCGGGAGGACGGCAACTAAGACTGAGGTCTGCTCTGCTATGGCATCTGCCGCCGTCCGCCACGTAATTTTTCAGACAGCATTCGGTTTCGCTTCCTTCTGGCCAAGACATTCGGCAAGAAAAGAAGACACCAAGGTGCTGATGCTTACGCCCTCCTGTTTGGCCTTTGCAACAAGGCGTTCGTGCAGGCTCCGGGGAATGCGCGGATTAAATCTGCTTCCCGCCGAATTCCCCGGAAGCGGGATTTGCCTTCCGGTCTCCCTGCACGCTTGAAGCCAGCATTCCAAGGCATCAAGCCCGTTTTTGACCGCCTCATCCACTGTTCCACCGTCCGACATGCAGCCGGGCAAATCAGGAAAGACAATCAACCAGCCGCCGCCTTCCTCATCGGACAACGGCCTCATTTCAAAAGGATATTCTGCTTTGCCCATGATCATACTCCAAGGTCATCAAGAAGCGCAAGAAACTGCTGGATGTACACCGGCTTGATTGGTCGTCTGCTCGGCACAGTCACCACAAGATCAGAATCTTCGTGCATGACGACCACATGACTGCCGCTAGATTTCCGCACCTGAATCCCCAGCCGTTTCGCAATGATTTCTAAGGAATCAATAGTCCAATCTCTTGGATTATCACGCATCTTTAGGATTGTTTTATCCGCCTTGCTCATTGCTTAATGATACGTCATTTCGATTTGCCGGACAATAACAATCCATCCTCACCATCTTGCCAGCCGATGATGGGGCGCAGGCCAGCTTTCTTCGCCTTGGTGTAGAATTCCAGCGCGCCGTACATCGCCCCGTGGTCAGTGACCGCCACGGCGTTCATGCCGTATTCTTTCGTCTTCTCAATCAGGTCGCCGATGCGGATGGCGCCGTCGAGCATGGAATACTGCGTGTGGACGTGCAGGTGGGTGAAGGGAGGCATGGCAATTTTTAAGTTATTTGCGCTGGTGCGGACGATTCAACAAGTTTCTTGATAAGGTCAACGATAACAGTTCTCCGATCATTTTCTGGCAAAGCCTCAGCTCTCTTGAATGCCGCCAGCAACTTCCATAATTCATGGAGCCTATCTGAGGTTGTGTTGAGTTGCTGAAATGTGCGATTGAATAGGTACATGCCAAGACCAGAAATAGCCTCAACTACAACACCCGCAACAGTGGTTAAGTTGCTGGCCTCTTTCTTGAAACCAAACATGTCTCCAACGGCTCCAGTCAAAATGACGAGTACACCGAGGGCCATGAATATAGCGGCAAGCATGAATCCTTGTGTTGCCTGTTGCCGGAGGATGTCATAATTCTTTCCGAGCTGCGTCACAGCCATTTCTAAGTCTGAGGCAGTTGCTACAGATGATGTAGCTTCCAACGCTAAGTTTTCTTTTCGCATTTCGCCGAACATTAATACAATTCCAGATAATGCAACAAGGAAACTGAACGCGAATGTAAGGTAGATGATCTGAGGAGACGTATTGTGTTTTAAGGCGAGGTTGGCTATCAAAAAAATTACTGTGAATCCTATCAGGACAAGGTTTAAACCCGGAGATCGTTTAATTATCGACAGCGCATCTTGTGCCAACATTCTCTTTCCCTTTACTTAAATAGTGCAAAGTGGTAACTAAGCAATTTGCAACTTACTGTATCGCTTCCTCAGCTAACCACCGCCATCAACGCATGTCAAGATTGCACGGCTGCCAGTCTCGGCGATGTACAACTCGCGTCGCCGATGATCGCCTTTGCCTCGCTGCTGAAAAAGTTAATCAATGCGCTGCCCATCCAACTATTTACCACAGCTCCCCGCCCTCTGCAATCAATGTTGACAGGCATCGGCTCCATGAGTAGATTTCTTGAAGCTGCGCATCAGCGCAATTGATCAATCGCAACTTCTAACGAGAACCCAATGAATTCCATGCACGAGATTTTCACGCACGATGTCCTCACTCAGCTTTTCCCTGCCCAGCGTACCGCTGATTTCTTTGAAGCCCTGTTCGGCGATGCAAACGAGGGCGCGTATGATATTGCCCTGACATTCAAAGGGCAGGAGGGCAACACCCTTCATTTTAATCTTGATCTGCACGAGCGACCAGGCCGTTGCTTGGCCTGCAATTTGACCAGCGGCCTGCCAGAGGTATTTTCTCGGCACAAGGTACTTAACATTGCTGGTCTGGTAGCAGATATTGAGCACAAGCTGAACGGCAAAGCCAAATGTGCCAGCTGGAAATTAGGTCGTACCCAGCAGCCGAGCAAGCATCTGCACTGCATTCCTTTGCAGATTACATTGGCATAACCATACAAACAAAACAAGAGGCAGATATGCAAGAGAAACACCAATGGGAAGAACGCTACGAGCAGAAAGAATTGCCTTGGGATACAGGCAGTCCGGCCAGCTGCTTGATGCAGTTGCTTTCACCGTGGCCCAAATATAAGGGCAAGGTACTGGAAGTTGGCTGCGGCACCGGCACGAACTCAGTCTGGATGGCAGAGCAAGGCTTTCAGGTCACAGGAATGGACATTGCGGCGGGTGCGGTCGCTTTATCTCAGCAGCGAGCTGCGGACAAAGGCGTGGCCTGCACGTTTATTGAGGCAGATTTCTTCACCTATCCGATAGAGGAAGAAGGGCACTTCTCGTTGCTCTTTGACCGAGGCTGCTTTCATGGCATGGATGAGGAACACAGAACTCTGTTTGCCCGCCGAGCCGCCGCGTGCTTAGAGCCAAGTGGTCTCTGGTTCAGCTTGATCGGCAATAGCGACCAAGTCACGCAAGAGCAAGGGCCGCCTCGGCTTTCAGCAGTGCAGATATGCACCAGCGTTGAGCCTGCCTTTGAGATACTCCGGCTGGAATCCGTTCTACTCGATTCCAAACGGCCTGTACCACCGCGTTTCTGGCAATGCCTGATGCGAGTACGCAAGTAACGAAGCCACCATTCAGCTGCTCCGACAGCTGAATGTGTTTTCAACCAAGCACAATGCTGGGAGAAAAGCATGAGAGATAGAAATAGAATACGCACATTGCTTCTGCTGCTGACCGCAGTACCGCTGCTGTCGAACTGCGGGGTTAAAGAGAAAGTCAACGCTGCGTGGGAGAAAGTGCCTGCGGTCTGGGACAAGGTACCGTTTGTCCATAAGCAGCACGGTCCCACTGGTGAAAAATACCCACCCACGATGAAGGTACAGCTGCTTTTCAAGGCAGATCAGGCTTTGGCAGGCTGTAAGGTCTTTGCTCATCTCTTTGTTTGGACACCAGCGGGAGCCAGCGGGCAGAGCATTGCGCAGGCCGTGGAGCATGAAGCCATGTCTTATGGCGCAGACATGATCCTGATCGGGAGAAGCCGCCAAGCTAACGACGATAAAGGTATAGAGTTTGTTTATTACGGGCCAGATCAACCCTACAGCTGTCGGGAGAAATGGAGCGGGTGGACGTTTGGCTACGAAGAATGGGTAAACCAAGGCAACTGGGCAAGCATGGGCTATGAGGAATGGGGCAAGGCAGAAGCCCAGTTCAGCTCCCCCCTTGTGGTGCAAGCAGCCTTTCTTCGTTGCCAGCCTGATTCCTCAGAAAAGAAGTGACATTTCAGCTCTGAGCGGTATAGTAGCTTACTTACCGTAAGCCATCTTGGCGAACAATGAAAACCATCACGGAGGTTGTTCATGAACACGTCTATCGCGTTGCTACTCAGTGGCTGTGCAGTGCTGCTTTTGGCAGGTTGTCCTAAGCCCGGCTCGACTCCTCATCCGCCCACAGGCCCAGTTATAGAACCGAGTATCTGCGGCACCATTGCAGGGATAAGCTGTCCCAAAGGCCAGTACTGCCAATTCGATGTCGCAACCTGCGGTATAATGGACAGGGCTGGAACCTGCTTACCACGACCGGAGGTATGTACTAAAGAATTCATACCAGTGTGCGGCTGTGACGGTAAAACCTATAGCAATGCTTGTGTAGCGGCAAGTGCTGGGGCTTCTATTCAGAACGAAGGGAGTTGTGAGCAGCAATCTCAGCAAAAACAGTAGAGTCTCACGGTTACGCGGCGGCATTTATGATAATAGGGCCACGGTACGCCGTGACCCTATCTTTTCAAGCAATGAAAACACCATCACGGAGGTTGTTCATGAACAAGTCTATCGTGTTGCTACTCAGTGGCTGTGCAGTGCTGCTGCTCTTGGCTGGTTGTCCCAAGCCCGGCCCGACCCCTCACCATGATGTATTATGCGGAAGCAGAGGGTTGGCTGCCTGTCCTGCGGAACAATACTGCAAGTTCGATGCCAACGCAAACTGTGGTATCACGGATATTCCAGGGGTATGCACACAGAAACCGAGCGTAGAAAGATGTTCTCATCTCTATGCGCCTATTTGCGGCTGCGACGGTAAAACCTATGGCAACGCCTGCGAAGCAGCAAGTGCTGGCATTGCTGTTGATCATCAAGGGGAATGCGTTCCATTGGCAACAGAATAAAGACTAAGGTGAGGAGGACAAGATCATGCCACAATCAAAGATTGTTATTATCAGTGATGTTCATCTAAGCGACGGACAGAGCTACAGCTGGTTCAAAGACGACAGTAAACTGAAAGGATTCCTCAATCAGACAGCTAATGATCCTCTGGTAAAAGAGCTTGTGTTGTTGGGCGACGTGTTTGATGTATGGCTTTATCCTATCCACGTTGTGCCGTGGGATGCGAAGAAAATCATCCAGAAATGGAGCGGTATCATCACGGCACTCCAAAGCTGCGCGGCAAAGCTCCCGAAGGTGTATTACATCAACGGTAATCACGACATGGGAGTGACGCAGGCTGATCTATCCCTGATTAGCCCGAACATCACGCTGGTCTCTACTACTCAGTACAACGCGCAACATCCCAACACCCTGCATCTTGAACACGGTCATCTGGTTGATATGTTCAATGCACCCGACATTTCAGGCGATCCGATTCAAGGGCTACCCTTTGGCTATTTCGTCACTCGGCTGGTAGCTACTGCTGGCAATCATGATGAGATATGGAATGCGCTGTCAGATATCGTTAAGGCTCATTTCGGAAAGATTAGCTTGTATAACAGCTTTGTTCAGCAGAAGAGCGGCCTAAGTATGTGGCCTGGACTCTTTGAGGGCTTTATTGAAGCACTGCTCGAAGACTTTATCAGGAAAGCAGGAAAGTTGCTGATAGAAGCTCTTGTTGATTTGTTGGTAGAGTATGTGAAGCTGGCAGACTCATCTGTCAATGACAACAGCAATATTCTTCTCCCGAACGGTGCGAAGGTCAATATCGGCGAGGTGAAGAAGCGCTATCACAAGCTGCTGCTCAACTGGTTCAAAAGATACGGTCTGGCTGATCTATACAATACCGCAACGGCATCAACCGGATTAGAATGGTATGCGGAGAAGCTACTCAGTCAGTCCACAGCAAAGACTGTTGTCATGGGACATACTCATCATGGCCAATGTCTTTCCATTGCGAACGGACAGTATGTAAACTCAGGTTGCTGGTGTGCTAAAGCGCAACCAACCTATGCAGAGGTCACGCTCCAAGCTGCACCTACAGTTGTGCTGAAGT